>NZ_JASCPQ010000062.1:0-33191 GCF_029959305.1 Pseudomonas sp. PS01297 | reverse complement strand
GGCTTGCTCGCGATGGCCTTCAGAGCGCCTCATTTACCAGGCAAATATGCGTGATTGTTAACGATCATCGCGAGCAAGCCCGCTCCCACAGAGTGCTATTGATAGCGAACAGCAAGCACGCCTTTCTTTTCACTGATCGACAAGGTCGGTGCGGCGTGTAATTGCTTCAACGAGCTGACATGGGTGCCGCCGCACGGGTAGCTCGGCAGTTCGCCAAAGCCGATAAAGCGCTGGTCGGCGTTGACCTGAATGACCCGTGGCAAGTCAGCGCTGATCCACTGCTCAAGCTGTTCTTTGATCTGCTCGATGTGCATCGGTTGAGCGTTCTCACCCGGCATAAAACTGACCCGGCATTCCCCCGGCCAGTGGTGGGCCTTGATCGGCTTCCAGCCTGCGCGTTCGCCGCACACGCCAATCAAATGCCCCATCGAATGCAGCCGGCTGTTTAACTCACGGCGGGCCTCATCCACGCGGGCTTGCGCCGTACCCAGCGGCACGGCTTGCTGGACGATATGCACAATCCGGTCGTGCTCCTGGAACACCTTGAGCACTTCACTGGCGCCAATCCAGCCAGTGTCGCTGGGCTGTCCGCCGCCCTGCGGATGAAAAGGTGTGGCCTTGAGAATGACGGCAAAGCCGTCGTCGTGCGCGGTGCAACTGAGTACGTCGACGTCGGCGGTGAGGGTGTCGTCGGTATAAAACAGGCGTGAGGTCATGTGGCGAGTCCTGAAACAATTAGGTTTAAAGTATAGGGACGCCCCTTGGGTGTGATAATCCCTCCAATTTTCAATGGACCTGTGCGCTGTGAGCATAAATCTACCGCTGTCATTACTGGCTGAAATGGTGGTCTTCGTGAGGGTGGTCGAGGTCGGCAGTTTTTCCGAGGCTGCGCGACAGCTGGACACCTCGCCGTCTGCCATCAGCCGCAGTGTCGCCCGACTGGAAAAGGCCCTGGCGATCCGCCTGCTGCAGCGCACCACCCGCAAGCTGCGCCTGAGTGATGTGGGCGAGGAAGTGTTCAAGCGTTGCCAGGAGGTGGTGGGGGCAGCGCAATCGGTCATGGACCTCAGCGGTCGCTATAGCCAGGAGGCTGAAGGGCTGATTCGCGTCAGCGTGCCCAAGGCGGTGGGGCGCTACGTGGTGCATCCGCACATGCCCGAGTTTTTGCGGCGATATCCCAAGGTCGATGTGCAATTGATTCTGGAGGACCGCCACGTCGACCTGATCGACGACAACGTGGATTTGAGCATGCGCATCACCGATCAGCCGCCGCCGGGCCTGGTGGGCCGCCAGTTGTTTTTGATCGAGCATTTGCTCTGCGCCACGCCTGCTTACCTGGCGGAACATGGCACGCCCCGCCAGCCGGAGGATTTGCGCCACCACAGTTGTATCTATCTGGGCGAAACCCCGGCGGATGCCCGCTGGAAATTCAAGCAAGGCAGCAAGACCGTGACGGTCGGGGTCAGCGGACGTTACGCGGCCAACCACACGGGGGTGCGGCTGGATGCGGTGTTGCAGCACATCGGCATTGGCAGCTTGCCTTACTTCACGGCGCGTCAGGCGCTGGAGCAGGGCGAGGTTGTGCAGGTGCTGCCGGCCTGGAGTTTTATTGCGTCGTACCACGGCGGTGTGTGGCTACTGCATACCCCGACGCGCTATCTGCCACCCAAGCTGCGGGTGTTTATTGACTTTCTGGTTGAGCGGCTGGCGCAAGAACCGACGCTGGGGGCAAAAAAAGACCCGCGCGGTTAACCGGGCGGGTCTTGGCATTCAGTGCGCCAATCAGTGCTGGGGGCTGTCTGCGTTGGTCGGCAGCGCCAAGAACTGCTTTTCCTGATTCCAGTCGAACGGCTCGCCGTTTTCTTCGGCTTCAAAGCGGCGTTCTTCCAGCGCCTCATACATGTCCAGCTCTTCATCGGCGAGGAAGTTGAAGCAGGAACCGCCGAAGAACCACAACAGGTCGCGCGGCACCACGTGGGCGATTTGCGGGTAGCGTTCGATCACCTGGCAGAGAATGTCCTGGCCCAGGTATTGGCTTTCATCAAAATCGGTCAACAGACCGGCTTTCATCTCGTCGAAGCGTTCAATAAACAGTTCATGGCTTTCTTCCGGGATTTGCTCGGCGTCACCGACGGCAACCAGGATGCTGCGCAGCATATCGAGCAGGGCGAGATTGTGGTTGAGGTCATTAGTGGCCATGGTGGAGTCCTCTAGAGCAAAACGGGCGCGAGAGTATAAAGCTCTGCGCGCCCGCTGTCCTGCTAGCGAATCTTTCCTTCGCTGTGGGTGAGTTCTTCTTTGGCGAAGTCATCCACATCAATCACCTTGCGCCGTGCGGCTTCAGCGGCGCGCAGGGTTTGGGCTTCGGCCGGTTGCAAGATGCCCGCGTTCAACGCCGAATCGATGGACGGCTCGCCCGGCACCGGTTTGAACTGGCCACTTTTCAGCGCGTCGTGGAGCTTTTTGTGCAGCGGATGAGCGGCTTTGAGCAAATCCGCGGCATGTTGCAGGGCGCCGACGGCGTCATCGGCAGATTGCGGGCGGTAGCAGCCGGCAAGCACCGCTTCCAGCGTCGGATCGCCTTTGGCCCGGCCCAGCACTGCCGCGACTTCAGCATCCAGCGCATCAGAAGGCCCGGTATGGCGACGACCAAACGGGAACACCACGCCGCGCAACAGAAAGCCCAGCGGTCGGCTCGGGAAGTTTTTCAGGATCTCGTCCAGCGCCCGTTCCGAATGCCCGAGGCTTTCTTCCATGGCCCATTTGAACAGCGGGTTGAGGTGCTCGGGGGAGTCTAGATCGTGATAGCGCTTGAGCGCCGCCGAGGCCAGGTACATATGGCTCAGCACATCACCCAGGCGCGCAGACAAACGCTCGCGGCGCTTAAGCTCGCCGCCCAGCAGCATCATGCTCAGGTCAGCGAGCATCGCAAAAGCCGCTGCCTGACGGTTCAAGGCGCGGAAGTAGCCTTGGCTCAGGGTGTTGCCAGGCGCGTGTTCGAAGCGCCCCAGGCCCAGGTTCAACACCAGGGTGCTGGCGACGTTGCTGACGGCAAAGCCAATGTGCTTGAGCAGCAAGCCATCAAACTCTATCAGGGCCTGCTCGCGGTCTTCGCGTCCGGCCAGGGCCATTTCCTTGAGCACAAACGGATGGCAGCGAATGGCGCCCTGGCCAAAGATCATCAGGTTGCGCGACAGGATATTGGCCCCTTCAACGGTGATGAAAATCGGCGCACCCTGCCAGTTCCGGCCCAGATAGTTATTGGGCCCCATGATGATGCCCTTGCCGCCGTGCACGTCCATGGCATGGCTGATGCACTCGCGGCCGCGCTCGGTCAGGTGGTACTTGAGAATCGCTGACAGCACCGACGGTTTTTCACCCAGGTCCACCGCATTGGCGGTGAGCATGCGTGCGCTGTCCATCAGCCAGGCATTGCCGCCGATACGCGCCAAGGCTTCTTGAATGCCTTCAAAGGCCGCCAGTGGCACGTTGAACTGCTCGCGCACCTGGGCGTATTGCCCGGTCACCAGGCTGGTGAACTTGGCGGCCCCGGTGCCAACCGCCGGCAGCGAAATCGAACGCCCGACCGACAGGCAGTTCATCAACATCATCCAGCCTTTGCCGAGCATTTCCTGGCCGCCAATCAGGTAGCTCAGGGGGATAAACACATCCTTGCCTGAGTTGGGCCCGTTCATGAACGCGGCGCCCAGCGGCAAGTGCCGACGACCGATTTCAACGCCGGGGGTGTCGGTGGGGATCAGCGCCAGGCTGATGCCCAGATCTTCCTTGTCGCCCAGCAAGTGTTCCGGGTCGTGTGCCTTGAACGCCAGGCCGAGCAGGGTGGCGACGGGGCCGAGGGTGATGTAGCGTTTTTCCCAGTTCAGGCGCAGGCCGATGACTTCTTCGCCTTGCCATTGGCCTTTGCAAATAATCCCGGTGTCGGGCATCGCCCCGGCGTCGGAGCCCGCCAGCGGGCCGGTGAGGGCAAAACACGGGATGTCATCGCCACGCGCCAGGCGCGGCAGATAATGGTTTTGCTGTTCTTCGGTGCCGTAGTGCAGCAACAGTTCGGCCGGGCCGAGGGAGTTGGGCACCATCACCGTCGAGGCCAGATCGCCGCTGCGGGTGGCAAGTTTCATCGCGACTTGCGAGTGGGCGTACGCCGAGAAGCCCTTGCCGCCGAACGACTTGGGGATGATCAGGGCGAAAAAGCCGTGTTCCTTGATGTGCGCCCAGGCTTCGGGGGGCAAGTCCATGGCCTGGCCGATCTGCCAGTCAGTAACCATCGCACAGAGTTCTTCGGTCGGGCCGTCGATAAACGCCTGTTCTTCTTCGGTCAGTTGGGCTTTGGGGTAGGCCAGCAACTGGTTCCAGTCGGGGCGGCCGCTGAACAACTGGCCATCCCACCACACGGTGCCAGCGTCGATGGCATCACGCTCGGTTTGCGACATGGGCGGCAGGACTTTCTGGAACCAGCTGAACAGCGGCGCGGTAAAGCGTTTGCGGCGCAGGTCAGGCAGTAACAGCAAGGCCGCTGGCGCTGCCAGCAACACCCACAAGAGCACCAGCACCCAGATCGGCGCATGGCTGAAGAAGTCCATGATCAGCAGGTAAATCGCTACCACGGCAATCGCCGTCAGCGGGGAGACGCGCCGGTGGGCCAGCCAGGCAACGCCTACGATCAAAACCACTATCCACAACAACAGCATATCCAATCCTCCATGGAGCCAGGGGGCGCACCCTTGTGAGCTTAGTCGCAACTCTTGAGCAAGGTCGTCCAATAGTGACCTTGTGCGGGAGGCACAGTTCAGCTTCACGGCGTAGACTGCCCCGGCGTCTATCAATCAGGAGTTCAATCATGCTGAAAGTGTGGGGTCGCAAGAATTCGTCGAATGTTAGAAAAGTGTTGTGGTGTATCGAAGAGTTGGCGCTTGAGTATGAGCGAGCAGAGGCGGGCGGTGCGTTTGGTGTGGTCGACAGCCCGGAGTATCGGGCGCTGAACCCGAATGGCCGTGTGCCGATGCTGGAAGACGATGGGTTTGTGTTGTGGGAATCCAACGTGATCGTGCGCTATCTGTCCGCCGAATACGGCTCGGACACGTCCTGGTATCAGGACGACAACCGCGTTCGCGCCCAGGCAGATAAGTGGATGGACTGGACCACGTCGTCTTTTGCCGGTGCTTTTCGCGATGTGTTCTGGGGGATTTTGCGCACCCCGGCCGAGCAGCAGGACTGGGTGAAAATCAACGCCTCGATCAAGACCTGTGCCGAGCTGCTGGTTATTCCCGACAAGGCGTTGGCTGAAAAGCCTTACCTGTCCGGTGATGAAATCGGCATGGGCGATATCCCGCTGGGGTCGTTTATTTACGCCTGGTTTGAAATGCCCATCGAACGCCCGCCGATGCCGCACCTGGAGGCCTGGTATGCGCGCCTCAAGCTGCGCCCGGCCTACCGCAATGCGGTCATGACTGCGTTGACTTAATAGCCACTATTAATACGGGCGACTGTACTTGTGCGGCAAGGCCAAGCACCATGGCACCTGTTCATTGGCTTTGTCGGACTTGTCTTACAGACAGTTCGCCCTTATTGAGTCATCCCTCTTATTCCCATCTTGGTGCGTAATCCGATATGAGTTCCGCTCTGTCCATACGGCAGCTAACCAAAACCTACGGCAACGGTTTCCAGGCCCTGAGTGGTATCGATCTGGACGTTGCTGAAGGTGACTTTTTCGCCTTGCTGGGCCCTAACGGTGCCGGCAAATCCACGACCATCGGCATTCTTTCCACGTTGGTGAACAAAACCAGCGGCACGGTGAATGTCTTCGGCCATGACCTGGACCGCAACCCCGCCGCGCTCAAGCGCAGCATCGGGGTGGTGCCGCAAGAGTTCAACTTCAACCAGTTTGAAAAGACCTTCGACATCGTCGTGACCCAGGCGGGGTACTACGGTATTCCGGCCAAAATCGCCAAGGAGCGTGCCGAAAAGTACCTGACGCAGTTGGGGCTTTGGGACAAGTGCGACACCCCTTCGCGCTCGTTGTCGGGCGGTATGAAACGTCGACTGATGATCGCCCGGGCGCTGGTGCACGAGCCGCGCCTGTTGATCCTCGACGAACCGACTGCCGGTGTGGACATTGAACTGCGCCGCTCGATGTGGACCTTCCTCACTGAGCTGAACGAGCAGGGCACCACCATCATCCTCACCACCCATTACCTGGAAGAGGCTGAGCAGTTGTGCCGCAACATCGGCATCATCGACCACGGCACCATCGTCGAAAACACCAGCATGCGCCAGTTGCTTGGCCAACTGCACGTCGAGACCTTTGTCCTCGACTTGAAGCATCCGCTGGCGTCTACCCCGCACTTGGTCGGCTACCCGAGCCTGTTGCTCGATGGCACCACCCTGGAAGTACAAGTCGATAAAGCCGTGGGCATTACTGGTTTGTTCACCCAACTGGCCGCGCAAAACATCGAAGTGGTGAGCCTGCGCAATAAAACCAACCGCCTTGAGGAGTTGTTTGTGTCGCTGGTCGAGAAAAACCTGGCAAAGGTGGCCGTATGAGTTCAGAACTGCGTCCCAACCTGGTTGCGTTGAACACCATCATTTACCGTGAAGTGCGCCGTTTCATGCGCATCTGGCCGCAAACCTTGCTGCCGCCAGCAATCACCATGGTCTTGTACTTTGTGATCTTCGGTAACCTGATTGGTCGGCAAATCGGTGATATGGGTGGTTTCACCTATATGGAGTACATCGTGCCGGGTCTGATCATGATGTCGGTGATCACCAACTCCTACGGCAACGTGGTATCGAGCTTCTTTGGTGCCAAGTTCCAGCGCTCGATTGAAGAGCTGATGGTGTCGCCGGTGTCGCCCCACACCATTCTGATCGGCTTCACCGTGGGCGGTATCTTGCGCGGCTTGATGGTGGGCTTGATCGTGACCTTGCTATCACTGTTCTTCACCCACTTGCAGGTGCATCACCTGCTCCTGACCATTGTGGTGGTGGTGCTGACCGCGACGATCTTCTCGTTGTTGGGCTTTATCAACGCCGTATTTGCGCGCAACTTCGACGATATCTCGATCATCCCGACGTTTGTGCTGACGCCGCTGACCTACCTGGGCGGGGTGTTCTACTCGATTACCCTGTTGCCACCGTTTTGGCAGAGCGTGTCCTTGGCCAACCCGGTGCTGCACATGGTCAACGCCTTCCGCTATGGGATCCTCGGCGTATCGGACATCAAAATCAGCGTGGCGCTGACCTTTATGGTCGTCGCAACCGTGGTGTTGTACTTCGCCTGCGCCAAACTGCTGGTCAGCGGCCGCGGCATGCGCCAGTAGTCTTCACACCCCTGCAGGAGCGAGCTTGCTCGCGATCTGTTGATCTTGATCCGGCTTTTGATCTAAGAGGCCCCGTTAAACCACGCTGGCCGAACGCAGGTTTTGCGCAGAGGGTAACCCGGCAGGACGCCGGGTTAGCCGCGACACGGTCAGGGATGGCCGATCGCGGCGGGCCCTCGGAGCAAGGCCTGTGGTGAGGGCATGCCGAGCCACAGCGAGGCACCGAGGGGTTGGGGCAAAAAGCGTTTGGTTACTTTGCGCTTTCAAAGTGACGCGCCGTAAGGGCGGAACCCTAAGCGGCCGTTACCGCAGTAATGGATATGTACTCAAATCAAGAGCAACCCTCACCCTAGCCCTCTCCCGAAGGAGAGGGAACCGATTGGGGGATGCTGAAGATATTCGGTGGCCTGTTTGATGCGCGTCAGCGCGGCGTCGAAGACGACACAGCTGCTCCTACAGAATGGTGCAGGGCACGTTTTACAAAGCCTTGCGCTGCTGCTTGCGCCGCTTCCACTGCCGGCTGACCCACCAGCGCCAATACACCATGGTCAAGCAGTAACCCACCCCGCCCAGCACCACCCCGCACACCACCGAACCCAATAAAAACGGCTGCCACACGGTCGAGAGCTGGCTGCTGATCCATGCCCACGTGAGTTCATCGGGCATGCTGCGGGCCGGAACGTCCATCAGCCATGCGCCCAGCACATAGGTGCAGTAAAAAATCGGCGGCATGGTGATCGGGTTGGTCAGCCAGACCAGGCTGACCGAAATCGGCATGTTGCTGCGCACCATGATCGCCAGGCAGGCGGCCAGGAGCATTTGAAAGGGCATGGGGATAAAAGCGGCAAACAGACCCACCGCCATCGCCCGGGCGACAGAGTGACGATTGAGGTGCCAGAGGTTGGGGTCATGCAGCAGTGAGCCCAAAAACCGTAAGGATTTGTGTTCCTTGATGCGCGCCGGATCTGGCATGAAACGTTTGATTGAACGCCGTGGCATGGGCTTCTCGCTTGGAACAGGGAGGCAGTATGCCCACATTTTGCAGGTCGACTCTTCAGACTTTGTGACAATGTTTTAGGGCGCGACGATAAATCCCGGCTAATCCGAGGGCAGGGATTACTGCGGATCAGGTTATGTACTCAGGGATGTTGGCGCTGGCTTCGGGCTTGATCGTGCTGCGCTTTTTACCGGCAATACCCGCCCTGGAGTGGGTGTTGTTGATGCTGGGTGCCGGGCTGTTGCTGATGGTGGTGCGAGTTTATCCGGCAGGGCTTTTTCTGCTTGGGCTGAGCTGGGCCTGTGTGCAGGGGCAGTCGGCGCTTGATGATCGGCTGTCGCCTGCGCTGGATGGCCGCACGTTATGGGTCGAGGGGCGGGTGGTCGGTTTGCCGCAGCAGTCCGACGCGGCCGTACGTTTTGAGTTGCGTGATGCGTATTCGCGCCACGCCACATTGCCTTCTACCTTGCGCTTGAGCTGGTACGGCGGGCCGCCGGTCAATAGCGGCGAGCGTTGGCGACTGGCGGTCACTCTCAAACGGCCCAAAGGGCTGCTTAACCCCCGAGGCTTCGATTATCAGGCCTGGCTGTTGGCCCAGCGCATTGGCGCCTCGGGCACCATCAAGGATGGTCAGTTATTGGCGCCCGCCCGGCATGCCTGGCGCGACGGTTTGCGCCAGCGGTTGCTGCAAACCGACGCTAACGGCCGGGCGCCATGGTTGGCCGCATTGGTGATGGGCGATGGTTCGGGGTTAAGCGTTGACGACTGGAAGCTGCTGCAAGCGACCGGCACGGTACATTTGCTGGTGATCTCGGGGCAGCACATTGGCCTGTTTGCCGGCCTGATTTATGGCTTGGTGGCGTTGCTGGCGCGTTACGGCCTGTGGCCACGACGGCTGCCGTGGTTGCCCTGGGCGTGCGGCCTGGCTTTTGCCGGAGCACTGGGTTACGGCGTGCTGGCTGGTTTTGAGGTGCCAGTACAGCGGGCCTGCGCCATGCTAGGGCTGGTGTTGATATGGCGCCTGCGGTTTCGCCACTTAGGTGTGTGGTTGCCCTTTTTGCTGGCGCTCAACGCGGTGCTGATCATTGAACCGCTGGCCAGCTTGAGGGCAGGTTTTTGGCTATCGTTCGCCGCCGTTGCGGTGCTGATTTTTACTTTTAGCTCACGCTTGGGCCCGTGGAGCTGGCGAGCGGCATGGCTGCGCCCGCAAGGGTTGATCGCGGTGGGCTTGTTCCCGATGTTGTGGGTTCTCGGGCTGCCCATCAGCCTGTCCGGCCCGCTGGCCAATCTGGTAGCGGTGCCGTGGATCAGCCTGTTGGTGTTGCCTGCGGCGTTGCTGGGCACGGTGTTGCTGCCGGTGCCCTGGGTCGGTGAAGGGTTGCTGTGGGTGGCGGGCGGCTTGCTCAATGGCCTGATTTGGGGGCTCACAGGGCTGGCCGGGACGCTGTCGCCCTGGTTGCCTGCCAGCGTGCCGATCAGTGTCTGGCTGTTGGCTGCGCTCGGTGCCTGGCTGCTGTTGCTGCCTGCCGGGATGGTGCTGAGGCCACTGGGCTGGCCGTTGGTGCTGCTGGCAGTGTTTGCCCCGCGAACGCTTGTCCCGCCGGGCCAGGCAGAGGTGCTGCAACTGGATGTCGGCCAAGGCCTGGCAATCATCGTGCGAACTCGTCATCACACGCTGCTGTACGACGCGGGGCCAAAAGTGCGCAACCTTGACCAAGGCGAGCGCGTGGTGGTCCCGGCACTGCAAGCGATGGGCATCGGTACGCTGGACATGATGCTGATCAGTCACGCCGATTCGGATCACGCGGGCGGTGCGCTGGCGGTACAACGGGCAATGAAGGTGAAACGGGTGGTCAGCGGTGATGTGCCGCTATTGGCCGAACAGCTTCAGGCCCAGCCTTGTAACAGTGGTGAGCGCTGGGAATGGGACGGGGTGACGTTTGCGTTGTGGCAATGGGACGGCGCGACCGACGGTAATCAGCGCTCGTGCGTGTTGCAGATCGAAGCCAGCGACGAACGGTTGCTGTTGACCGGTGATATCAATATCGACGCCGAGCGGGCCTTTCTCGACAGCCCCCTGGCGGTGCCCACGCACTGGTTGCAGGCGCCACACCACGGTAGCCGCACCTCGTCCTCGATGGTCTTTCTAAAAAACCTGTCACCTTCGGCAGTGTTGATCTCCAGAGGGCATGGCAATACCTTTGGGCATCCACATCCGCAGGTGATGGCGCGCTACAAGGCGCTGGGCATGGGGATCTGGGACAGCGCCGAACACGGTGCCATACGCTTTCGGCTGGGCACCTTCGGGGTGGCCGAAAGCCTGCGCGAGCAGCGGCGGTTCTGGCGGGATTAACGTCGACCTTGTGGTAAAGTGGCGCACTTTTTCGAGGGGATTGTCACTGTGTGGGAACTGGTCAAATCCGGCGGCTGGATGATGCTGCCGATCATTCTGAGTTCTGTTGCTGCGCTGGGCATTATTGTCGAGCGCCTGTGGACCCTGCGCGCCAGCCGCGTGACCCCGCCGCACTTGCTCGGGCAGGTGTGGGTCTGGATCAAGGACAAACAGCTGGACAAAGAAAAACTCAAGCAACTGCGCGCTGACTCCCCGCTCGGTGAAATCCTGGCGGCTGGCCTGGCCAACTCCAAGCATGGTCGCGAGATCATGAAAGAGTGCATTGAAGAAGCCGCTGCCCGGGTTATCCACGAGCTGGAGCGCTACCTCAACGCCTTGGGCACGATTGCTGCGATGGCGCCGTTGCTGGGCCTGTTGGGCACGGTGTTGGGCATGATCGATATTTTCAGCGCCTTTATGGGCACCGGCATGACCACCAACGCGGCGGTGCTCGCGGGCGGGATTTCCAAGGCATTGATCACTACTGCTGCGGGTTTGATGGTGGGGATTCCGTCGGTGTTCTTCCACCGTTTCCTGCAGCGCCGGGTCGACGAGTTGGTGGTCGGCATGGAGCAGGAAGCGATCAAGCTGGTTGAAGTGGTGCAGGGCGACCGAGAAGTCGACATGGTCGGGAGCAAAGCGTGAAATTTCGCCGCAAGCCACGGGAAACGGTCGACATCAACCTCGCGTCGCTCATCGACGTGGTGTTCATTCTGCTGCTGTTTTTTGTGGTCACCACTACGTTCACCCGCGAGACACAACTGCGCGTCGACCTGCCCGAGTCGGTCAGCGGCGCGCCGACCGAAGATCAGAACACCAAGTTGCTGGACATTGCCATCAGCGCCGACGGGGTGTTTTCGGTCAACAACCAGTTGCTGCCGAAAAACGATCTGGCAAGCCTGATGGACGCACTGCGTACGGCCTCGGGCGGCGACACCAGCCTGCCGCTGTCGATCAGCGCTGACGGCAAGGCTCAGCACCAGTTCGTGATTACGGCGATGGATGCCGCCGGCAAGCTCGGCTTCAGCCATTTGCGCATGACCACCGTTGAGTCGCAGGCGACCCCCTGATGGCCCTGTCTGATCGTTTGTTGCGTGCCTGGTACACCGGGCATCCGCTGCTTAAATTGCTGAGCCCGCTGGAATGCCTCTACCGCCGTGTGGTTGAGCGCAAGCGTGCGCGGTTTATGGCGGGCGAGGGCGAGATCTATCGCGCCCCGGTGCCGCTGGTGGTGGTCGGCAATATCACCGTGGGCGGCACCGGCAAAACGCCGTTGATCTTGTGGTTGATCGAGCATTGCCAGCGCAATGGCCTGCGGGTGGGCGTGGTCAGCCGAGGCTATGGCGCCAAGCCGCCACAGTTGCCTTGGCGTGTGACCGCGCAGCAACCTGCGGCGCAGGCCGGTGATGAGCCGCTATTGATCGTGCAGCGCACCGGCGTGCCGCTGATGATCGACCCCGACCGCAGCCGCGCAGTCAAAGCCTTGCTCGACAGCGAGCCGCTGGATCTGATCCTCTCGGATGACGGCTTGCAGCATTACCGGCTGGCCCGTGATCTGGAGTTGGTGCTGATCGACAACGCCAGAGGCTTGGGCAACGGCCATTGCCTGCCCGCCGGGCCATTGCGCGAGCCCGTCGAGCGCTTACAGAGCGTAGATGCGGTGCTGTATAACGGCGCCGAGCGCGATCCGCAGGCGGGTTTTGCCTTTAAATTGCAGCCCACGGCGTTGATCAATCTGCGCAGCGGAGAACGTCAGGCGCTGGACTTTTTCCCGGCCGGCCAAGCGCTGCATGCGGTCGCCGGGATCGGTAACCCGCAGCGTTTCTTCACCACCCTTGAAGCGCTACACTGGCGGCCAATCACCCATGCTTTCGCTGACCATGCGCCGTACAGTGCCGAGGTCTTGAATTTTACGCCGCCGCTGCCCGTGGTCATGACTGAAAAGGACGCCGTGAAATGCCGCGACTTTGCGTCACCCGACTGGTGGTATCTGGCGGTCGACGCGGTTCCATCAGAGGCCTTTGTCCTTTGGTTTGACCAACAGCTAAAGCGTCTTTTGCCCTAACTCATTTTTACTTTTCGGGAATTCCTATGGACACCAAACTGCTCGATATCCTCGCTTGCCCAGTGTGCAAAGGCCCGCTCAAACTCAGCGCCGACAAAACCGAGCTGATCAGCAAGGGCGCCGGCCTGGCTTACCCGATCCGCGATGGCATTCCGGTCATGCTGGAAACCGAAGCCCGTACCCTGAGCACCGACGAGCGCCTGGATAAATGACCCCGACCTTTACCGTGGTAATTCCATCGCGGTTTGCCTCGACACGTTTGCCAGGCAAGCCGCTGCAAATGATCGCGGGCAAGCCGATGGTCCAGCACGTCTGGGAGCAAGCCTGCAAAAGCAGCGCCCAGCGTGTGGTCGTCGCCACCGACGATGCGCGCATTGTTGAGGCCTGCCAGGCGTTTGGCGCCGAGGTGGTCTTGACCCGCGCAGACCACGAGTCCGGCACTGACCGTCTGGCCGAAGTCGCCGCACAGTTGGGCCTGGCCAGCGATGCCATCGTGGTCAACGTCCAGGGTGACGAGCCGTTGATCCCGCCCGCATTGATTGATCAAGTGGCCGCGAACCTGGCCGCCCACGCCGAGGCGGGCATCTCGACCCTGGCTGAGCCGATTGCAGACGTTGAGCAATTGTTCAACCCCAACGTGGTCAAGGTGGTCAGCGATATCAATGGCCTGGCCCTGACGTTCAGCCGTGCCACCTTGCCGTGGGCGCGGGATGAGTTCGCCCAACAGCCCGACGCATTGCCTGCCGGTGTGCCGTACCGTCGCCACATTGGCATTTACGCCTACCGTGCCGGTTTCCTCCAGGACTTCGTCAACTGGGGCCCGTGCTGGCTCGAGAACACCGAGCGTCTTGAGCAGTTGCGCGCCCTGTGGCATGGCGTGCGGATCCACGTCGCTGATGTGCTTGAAGCGCCGCCAGCCGGTGTCGATACCCCTGAAGACCTTGAGCGCGTTCGGCGTTTGCTGGAGGGTTAATGCGCGTCCTGTTTGTGTGTCTGGGCAATATTTGCCGCTCACCCACCGCAGAAGGCGTGTTGCGCCAAAAGCTGCGTGACGCCGGTTTGGCTGAGCGCATCGAGGTGGCCTCTGCCGGGACGGGGGGCTGGCACGCGGGCGAAGCGCCGGACGTGCGCAGCCAGCGGGCGGCCAAGCGCCGCGGCTATGACTTGTCGGCGCAACGTGCGCAGCAAGTCAGTGCTGCCGACTTCAATCGCTATGGCCTGATTCTGGCGATGGACAAGAGCAATTTGCGTGACCTCAGCGCCTTGCAGCCCGCAGGCGCCAAGGCTGAGCTGGATTTGTTCTTGCGTCGTTATGCAGCGGTCAAGGATGAAGTCCCGGACCCTTACTACGATGGCGAACAGGGCTTTGAGGAAGTGCTCGACCTGGTTGAGCGTGCGTGCGATTTGTTGGTGATTGAATTGAAGGGCCGTTTATGAGTTTGCAGTTGCAGGTTGATGCGTCACTGAAGTCATTCAACAGTTTCGGCGTGGAGGCTCGTGCCAGCCTGCTGGCCGAAGCGCACACCGACAGTGATGTGCGTGAAGCCCTGCACTATTCGGCCGAGCAACAACTGCCGTTGCTGGTAATTGGCGGCGGCAGCAATCTGTTGCTCACCGGCGACGTTCACGCCCTGGTGCTGCGCATGGCCAGTCGCGGTATTCGGGTGCTTGCCGACGATGGCCAGCGCACCGTCGTCGAGGCCGAGGCGGGGGAGGTCTGGCACGCTTTTGTGCTGTGGACATTGGAGCAAGGGTTATCCGGCCTGGAAAACCTCAGTTTGATCCCCGGCACCGTGGGCGCCGCACCGATGCAGAACATTGGCGCCTATGGCGTCGAGATCAAGGACGTGTTCGAGGGCCTGACAGCCCTGGACCGCCACACCGGCCAATTGCGTGAGTTCAGCCTGGCCGAGTGCGAGTTTGGCTACCGCGACAGCATCTTCAAGCAGCAGCCGGGCCGCTGGTTGATTTTGCGCGTGCGTTTTGCCCTTAACCGCGCTGAGCGTCTGCATCTGGAATACGGCCCGGTGCGCCAGCGTTTAAGCGAGCAGGGCGTTGAGCAGCCCACGGCCAAAGATGTAAGCCGGGCCATTAGCAGCATCCGCAGCGAAAAACTGCCGGACCCTGCGGTGTTGGGCAATGCTGGCAGCTTCTTCAAAAACCCGCTGGTGTCGGCTCAGCAGGCGGACGAGTTGAAGCTCGCCCATCCGGGGCTGATCGGTTATCCACAGGCCGATGGCCAGGTCAAACTGGCGGCAGGCTGGTTGATTGAAGCCGCAGGCTGGAAAGGCTTTCGCGAGGCGGATGCCGGTGTGCACCGCTTGCAGTCGCTGGTGCTGGTGAACTATGGCGCGGCCACCGGCTTGCAGCTGCTGGCCCTCGCGCAACGTATTCAGGCCGATATCCAGCAGCGTTTTGCAGTGCAACTCGAGATGGAACCCAACGTGTATTAAGGGCGGCAGTCTCGCTGGCTGATTTCACGCCCACGCAGGCTTGGTGTGTATCCCACTGTTTTTCAGGTCTGGACGATTCATGAAGCAACTACCCGCGTGTGCGTTAGCGATAACCCTGGTGACGTTGAGCGGCTGCATGACGGCCCCGCCCAGGGACCAAAACAATCTGTGCAACATCTATCGCCAATACCCGGCCTGGTACAAGGATTCGGTGGCGATGCAGACGCAGTGGGGCACACCGCCCAATGTGGCCATGGCGATCATGAAGCAGGAGAGCAGCTTTGTGGCCGACGCACTACCGCCGCGCGCCTACCTGCTGTGGGTGATACCATGGGGTCGGGTCAGCCCGTCCTATGGTTATGCACAGGCCCAGCCGCCCGCCTGGAAAGACTTTGAGCGGGCGATGGGGCGCTCAGGTTCGCGGGACAACTATGCCGACGCCATCATGTTTATCGGCTGGTACACCGCAGGCACCCAGCGTCAGCTGGGAATTTCCAAGTGGGATGCCTATAACCAGTACCTGGCATATCACGAAGGGCGTGGCGGTTTCACCCGCAACACCTACCGTGAAAAGCCTTGGCTGATGCAGGTGTCGCGCAAGGTTCAGCAGCAATCGCAAACCTATGGCGCACAACTTGCGCAGTGCCGCGACGAACTGGAGAAAGAGCGCCGCTCGTTCTGGTTTTTCTGATTGCACAAGAGAATAAAAAAAGCCCCGCCAGTTCAGAACTGGCGGGGCTTTTTAGTGGCCGACGGAATTAGGCGAGGGGTTTAGACTCGTGTTCCTGTTCCGTGGCTGCTGCTTTCGCGGCGGCTGCTTCAGCTTCACGCTTGCGGCGGCGTACTTCACGCGGGTCGTTAGGTGCACGACCGTTGCTCGGTGCACTGACAACCGGCGCTGTTACCACAACTTCAACCACTTCAGTGGTTTCGACCACTTCAACCGGAGCCGGTTGGGCCACAACGGCTGTCTCGACGACAGCCGCTTCAGCCACAACCACTTCAGCGACTGGTTCAGCGACTGGCGCTGGAGCTGTCTCGACAATGGCAGGCTCGGCAATTGGCTCGCGGACAACACGGGCTTCCTTGGCGTGCTCAGGCGCTTTCTCGACGACTGGCGTCTCGATCACCGGCGCTTCTTCGCGTGGCGCTTCTACTGCCGGGGCTTCGACGACGGCCTCAACCACAGGCTCTGGCGCGGCAATGACCGGTGTTTCGACAACCGGAGCAGGCTCGGCAACTGCCTTGACTTCAGGTTCAGCCTGCACTGCTGGCACTTCAACTTCTGGTGCCTTGATCGCTTCAACCGGAGTAGTTGTTTCAACAACCGGAGCTTCAACCACTGGTGTTTCGACAACCGGCGCTTCAACCGCTGGGGTTGGCACGATGGCCACTTCAGTGGTTTGCGCTTCTACCGCTGCCACGGTTTCGGCAGGTGCCGATTCCTGAATGGCTTGGGTAGCCCGTTCTGCTTGCTCGTTGGCCTGGGCTTCAGCAGGAGCGCTGATGGCCTGGGTGTGAGCGGCTTGTTGTTCAGCGACGTGCTCGGCAGCGACTTGAGGTGCGGCAGCAGCGTTTTCGGCGGTGGCTTCTTCGCTGTTTTCTTCCGAACCTTCGATTACGTTGCCGTTGGCATCGCGTTGACGTTCACGACGGTTGCTGCGACGACGCTGACCACGGGAGCGACGACGTGGGCGATCACCCTCGTTGTTGTCCTGGTTGTCGTCCTGCGCCTGCTCTTCGTGGGTCGCGACTTCTTCGTCTTCAACAACAGGTGCTGGAGCCTGGGTTTCGCGTGGTGCACGTTCTTCACGTGGTGCGCGAGGTTGACGCTCTTCGCGCGGCGCACGGGCCGGACGTTCTTCTTCGGTCGCGACAACGGCAGCAGCTGCAGCCACTGCCGGGGCAGCGTCCAGAGGCTCGCGCAGTTCGCGAACGCGCTCTTCACGCTCGCCGCGTGGCTTGCGTTCTTCGCGTGGTGGGCGAGGTGCGCGCTCTTCACGTGGCGGACGCGGTGCACGCTCTTCGCGAGCGGTGGTTACGGTTGGGGCTTCTTCACGCGGCTCACGAAGTTCGCGCGGGGCGCGTTCTTCACGAGGGGCGCGTTCTTCGCGCGGAGCACGCTCTTCACGTGGCTTGCGCTCTTCGTCACGGCGACCGTTGCGGTTACGGTTTTGCTGGCGGCCATTGCGACGTTCTTCGTTGCGCGCAGGGCGCTCGGTAGCCGCCGGTTTTTCAACCACGGCAGGTGCAGCAGGCTCTTCCTTGGCGGCGAACAGGTTAACCAGCGACTTCACCAGGCCTTTGAACAGGCTTGGCTCGGCGGCTTTTGGTGCTGGTGCGGCAACCGGTGCGGCCACTTCGGTCGGGACCGGAGCCGAGGCGCGGGCCGGTGCAGTTTTAACAGCAGCTTCCTGACGAACCAGGGTGCGGGTCGCAGCGGCTGGCTGGACTTCTTCCACTTCGGCGGCAGCGGCAGCAATTTCGTAGCTGGACTGGTTGTTGTTGGCTTCCGGGCTGTCATCACGCAGGCGCTGAACTTCGAAGTGCGGCGTTTCGAGGTGATCGTTCGGCAGGATGATGATGCGTGCGCGGGTGCGCAGTTCGATCTTGGTGATCGAGTTGCGTTTTTCGTTGAGCAGGAACGCTGCCACCGGGATCGGCACCTGGGCGCGAACTTCGGCAGTGCGGTCTTTCAGGGCTTCTTCTTCGATCAGGCGCAGGATGGCCAGCGACAGCGACTCAACATCACGGATGATGCCGGTGCCGTTGCAACGCGGGCAGACAATGCCGCTGCTTTCGCCCAGGGATGGACGCAGGCGCTGACGGGACATTTCCAGCAAGCCAAAGCGCGAGATGCGGCCTACTTGTACGCGGGCGCGGTCGGCTTCCAGGCACTCGCGGACTTTTTCTTCCACGGCGCGCTGGTTTTTGGCTGGGGTCATGTCGATGAAGTCGATGACGATCAGGCCGCCGATGTCGCGCAGGCGCAACTGACGGGCGATTTCTTCGGCCGCTTCAAGGTTGGTTTGCAGGGCGGTTTCTTCGATATCGCTGCCTTTGGTGGCGCGTGCCGAGTTGATGTCGATGGACACCAGGGCTTCGGTCGGGTCGATAACGATGGAGCCGCCGGAAGGCAGTTCAACGACGCGCTGGAAAGCGGTCTCGATCTGGCTTTCGATCTGGAAACGATTGAACAGCGGAACGCTGTCTTCGTAGAGTTTGATTTTGCTGGCGTACTGCGGCATCACCTGGCGAATGAAAGTCAGGGCTTCGTCCTGGGCTTCAACGCTGTCGATCAGCACTTCGCCGATGTCCTGGCGCAGGTAGTCGCGGATGGCGCGGATGATGACGTTGCTTTCCTGGTAGATCAGGAACGGCGCGGAGCGATCCAGCGAAGCTTCTTTGATGGCGGTCCACAGTTGCAGCAGGTAATCGAGGTCCCACTGCATTTCTTCGCTGCTGCGGCCCAGGCCTGCAGTGCGCACGATCAAGCCCATGTCGGCAGGGGCGATCAGGCCGTTCAGGGCTTCGCGCAGTTCGTTGCGCTCTTCGCCTTCGATGCGACGGGAAATACCGCCAGCACGCGGGTTGTTCGGCATCAGGACCAGGTAGCGGCCAGCGAGGCTGATGAACGTGGTCAGGGCTGCGCCCTTGTTGCCACGTTCTTCTTTTTCGACTTGCACGATAACTTCCTGGCCTTCGCTCAGGACGTCCTTGATATTTACGCGGCCTTCAGGAGCTTTCTTGAAGTACTCGCGGGAGATTTCTTTAAGGGGCAGGAAGCCGTGGCGCTCAGAGCCGAAATCGACAAAGGCAGCCTCAAGGCTGGGTTCGATGCGAGTAATACGGCCTTTATAAATGTTGGCTTTCTTTTGCTCGCGGGCACCGGACTCAATGTCCAGGTCGTAGAGGCGTTGGCCATCTACCAGTGCAACGCGCAACTCTTCGGGTTGAGTTGCGTTAATCAGCATTCTTTTCATGTTGTACCGTCGGTTTCCGGGCTACCGGAAACGGCGTTCGGCACACACGACTTCTCATGGTCGGTGTCAGGTGCGTCAGGAGTAGTTGGCCACTCCAGTGTCCAGCGAGGTTCGACCAATGGGGGCGAAGTCGCGACTTACGCTTCCTGCTTGCTGTGGTGACTTAATAAGCACTCAGTCAGGAGGAGGAATCAACCAGCGGCTGTGGACGAGATGAAGCGTCTTGATAAAGCCTATTGCTACACAGTCCGGCGGTTGTGCATCTCCACCCTACACGTATCCTTGATAATTCGGGTGCTGCCGCGCGCAGAATCCGCAGCGGGTTGGCATTTACCGTGTTCTCCAAAAGGGGAGTTCACGCATCATGGCTAATAAAGGCGATGGTTTCCGAAACAATCGCTCGAAAAACCCGAAGCTGACTGCACTTTGTGAACTGGCCGTGAATATCGGCGTAAAAGGCGAGTTTGCACTCTGCTTTCCAGGCTCGCTTCAGGCCTCATGTCACCTGCGCTTGTTACAACTCCAAGTGTTCCGTATGCAGCAAAAGCCCCGTAGGACGGCCTTCCGTCCTCGTGAAGAGCGTTGGTCAGGGTCGGTTATTCACCGTTATACCGCTGTCCAGGCCGCTTTTGGCGGCGTTCGCGACTATAGCAGTAATGATTAAGTGCTTCAATTCCATAAAAAATTGTTATCATCCGCGCCATGACGACGACTACCCCCCCGACCCCCAGCGTTCAGCTGCTTGAGGTCACGCCGGAATATGCCGGCCAACGCATCGACAATTTCCTCCTCGCACGGCTCAAGGGTGTTCCCAAGACCTTGATTTACCGCATTTTGCGTAAAGGCGAAGTGCGCGTGAACAAGGGCCGGATCAAGCCTGAGTACAAGCTGCAGGCGGGCGATATTGTGCGCGTGCCACCCGTTCGCGTGCCTGAGCGCGATGAGCCGGTGCCCGTGGCGCAAGGTTTGTTGCAGCGCCTTGAAGCGGCCATTGTCTACGAAGACAAGGCGCTGATTGTGCTCAATAAACCCGCCGGTATCGCGGTGCACGGCGGCAGCGGTTTGACATTTGGCGTGATTGAAGCCTTTCGTCAGTTGCGTCCGGAAATCAAAGAGCTTGAGCTTGTGCATCGCCTGGACCGTGATACTTCCGGCCTGCTGATGATTGCGAAAAAGCGCAGTATGTTGCGCCATTTGCACGAAGCTTTGCGCGGTGACGGTATCGACAAACGCTATATGGCGCTGGTGCGTGGGCGCTGGGAAACCTCGATCAAGCAGGTGCGTGCGCCGCTGATGAAGAGCAACCTGCGTTCGGGCGAGCGCATGGTTGAGGTGAACGAGGAGGGCAAGGAATCGGTGACCGTGTTCAAGGTGCTGCGCCGTTTCGGCGACTTTGCCACCATGGTCGAGGCCAAGCCGATCACCGGGCGTACCCACCAGATTCGCGTGCACACGCTGCATGCGGGCCATTGCATTGCCGGTGACAGCAAGTACGGCGATGAAGACTTCTCCAAAGAAATTCGTGATCTGGGCGGCAAGCGTTTGTTCTTGCATGCCTACATGCTGACCGTGCCGCTGCCGGACGGTGGCGAGTTGAAGTTGCAGGCTCCGGTTGACGACATGTGGGCCAAAACAGTGGAGCGTCTGAGTGCTGAGTGAGTACAAGCTGCTGATCTTCGATTGGGATGGCACGCTGGCTGATTCCGTGGGGCGGATTGTCACGGCGATGCGAGTCGCCGCGCAGCGCACAGGTCGTCCTGAGCGTGATGAAGCGTCCATTCGCGGGATTATCGGCTTGGGTTTGCCCGAGGCCATCCTGACGCTTTATCCGGACATGGCTGAGCCAGAAGTGGTTGTTTTTCGTCAGCATTACGCTGATGTCTATATCGCCATGGATGAGCAGCCTTCGCCATTGTTTGCGGGGGTGGCTGACACCCTTGAGGCGTTCCGGGCGGATGGCTACCGTTTGGCCGTTGCGACGGGCAAGGCGCGTCGCGGGCTTGATCGTGTGCTGAAGGTGCATGGCTGGGAGCGCTTTTTCGACGTCACCCGCGCTGCAGACGAAACCGCCAGCAAGCCGAACCCATTGATGCTCAATCAGATCCTCGCCCATTGCGACGTGCCGCCGAGCCAGGCGTTGATGGTCGGGGATGCGTCCTTTGACCTGCTGATGGCGCGCAACGCTGGTATCGACTCGGTTGCGGTGAGCTATGGTGCTCAGCCAGTGGAGCGTTTGCTGACGTTTGAGCCGCGCTTGGCAATTGATAAATTTCCCGAATTGCGTACCTGGCTGGGTCGGCAGGTTAAATAAAGTCTTTGCAGGGGTAGAGCATGGTTGATCAATGGAAGGCGCCTGCTGAAGGCGAGCCGACAGTCGGTGATGATAAAAGCTGGAAGCTGCTGGAAAAGACTTTGTTGGCGGGTGTGCAGGAGCAGCGTCGTGCGCGCCGCTGGGGCATCTTTTTCAAGTCGCTGACCTTCTTGTACCTGATCGCGATACTGTTTTTGTTTACCCCGTTGATGGACATGGAGCGCAGTGCAACCAAGGGCGCCGGTTATACCGCGCTGATTGATGTGCAGGGCGTGATTGCGGACAAAGAAGCTGCCAGTGCCGATAACCTGATCACCAGCTTGCGCGCTGCATTTGATGATCCCAAGGTCAAAGGTGTGGTACTGCGCATTAACAGCCCTGGCGGCAGCCCGGTGCAGTCGGGTTATGTGTACGACGAAATACGTCGTCTGCGTGGCCTGCACCCGGACACCAAGGTGTATGCGGTGATCTCTGATCTGGGTGCTTCGGGTGCGTATTACATTGCCAGTGCGGCCGATGAGATTTATGCCGACAAGGCGAGCCTGGTGGGTTCGATCGGTGTGACGGCGGCAGGTTTCGGCTTTGTCGGAGCCATGGAAAAGCTGGGGGTTCAGCGTCGTGCCTACACCTCGGGTGAGCACAAGGCTTTTCTTGACCCGTTTGAGCCTGAAAAACCGGATGAAACCAAGTTTTGGCAGGGTGTGCTGAACGTTACCCATGAGCAGTTCATTGCCAGCGTCAAGCAAGGGCGTGGCGATCGCCTGAAAGACAAAGATCACCCGGAGTTGTTCTCTGGTCTGGTCTGGACCGGGCAGCAAGCCTTGCCACTGGGTCTGATCGACGGCCTGGGCAGCGCCAGCTCGGTGGCGCGTGATGTGATCGGTGAAAAAGAGCTGGTCGACTTCACTGTGCAAGAATCGGCGCTTGACCGCTTCTCGAAAAAGCTGGGTGCCGGCGTGGCTGAGAAGCTGGCCATGTGGATGGGTTTTCAAGGCCCGACACTGCGCTGATCGTTAAGCACCAAAAAACCGGCCTGAATGGCCGGTTTTTTTATGGCTGAAAATCGGTCGGTAGGAGCGAGCTTGCTCGCGATCTTTTGATCTTTTAAAAGATCGCGAGGCAAGCTCGCTCCTACAGTTTCAGTTGGTCAAGGTAGGGCGACGCCTTGCGCCAGCAGCATGTCGACCAGGCGTATCAATGGCAGGCCGACCAGGCTGGTGGCGTCATCGCCTTCGGTGCGCTGGAACAGGCTCACGCCCAGGCCTTCGGCTTTAAAGCTGCCGGCGCAGTCGTAGGGTTCTTCGGCGTGCAGGTAGCGTTCTATCTGTTCGGCGTTCAAGTGGCGCATGTGCACGGTAAACGGTACGCAGTCGGTCTGGTAATGCCCGGTCTGGCTGTTGAGCAGGGTCAGGCCGGTCAGAAAGCTCACGCTGGCGCCGCTGGCGTTCAGCAATTGCTGGCGAGCCTTGTCGAAGGTGTGAGGTTTGCCGATGATCTGACCATTGAGTACCGCGACTTGATCAGAGCCGATAATCAGGTGCGCCGGATGGCTGGCGGCAAGGACTTGGGCCTTTTCCAGGGACAGGCGCTGGACCAGCTGCAGGGCGGACTCGCCGGGGCGATGGCTCTCGTCGATGTCGGGTGAGCTGCAGGTGAAGGGCAGGCGCAGGCGCGACAGTAAATCGCGACGATAAACCGAGCTTGAAGCGAGTAATAGAGGTAACATGCGCGACTCCTGTAGGCGGCCAGGAATTCTAACGAGAGTATCGGTTGTCGCACAGGCACAATTTCCTTTGACACGTGAGGGGCTCGTCCCTAGAATGCTGCGCCTATGTTGAATGACCCGATTCCATCTCACGTTGACCCGCGCAAATTAGCTGATCGCGGCACTACCCTTGAAGGTGAAGTGCTGCTGGCTGATTTGGAGAGACTCTGCGACCCTCTCGCCGACGATGTCGGTGTGGTCCAGGCTAAATTTGTTTTTGAGCGCGACGAGCGAAGATCTGTGGTAATCCACAGCTCCATCGATGTCGAGGTCAAAATGGTTTGCCAGCGTTGTCTTGAGCTGGTCACCCTGCCGATCCACAGCGAATGCAGTTATGCCGTGGTGAAAGAGGGTGCGAATACCCAGTCGTTACCGAAAGGTTATGACGTGCTGGAACTGGGCGAAGATCCTTTGGATCTGCATGCATTGATAGAAGAAGAGCTTCTGCTCGCCTTGCCTATCGTGCCTGCTCATCATCCGGAAGAATGCCAGCAGCCGGCGGGTCTCGACGAGCCCGAACCAGCCGAGGACGAGGTAACGCGGTCCAACCCGTTCAGTGTATTGGCGCAGTTAAAGCGTGACCCAAACGTTTAGGAGTTAATCAATTATGGCTGTTCAGCAGAACAAAAAATCCCGCTCTGCCCGTGACATGCGTCGTTCGCACGATGCTCTTTCGGCTAGCACTCTGTCTGTAGAAAAAACCACTGGTGAAGTTCACCTGCGTCACCACGTATCGCCAGAAGGCGTATACCGTGGTCGTAAAGTGATCGACAAGGGCGCTGACGAGTAATCACTTGTCCGTTCAGGTCATCGCGATCGACGCAATGGGCGGGGACTTCGGTCCCCGCAGCATTGTTCAGGCTTGCATTGCTTGCCTGTCTGCTACGCCCTCGCTGCATCTGACCCTCGTTGGTCAACCCTCCCTGCTTGAAGAATTGATCAGTAGCCATTCGGCTGTGGATCGCTCGCGCCTGACCATTACCCCAGCCTCTGAAGTGATCTCCATGAGTGAGCGGCCTTCGCACGCGTTGCGCAGCAAGCCGGATTCCTCGATGCGGGTGGCTCTTGAGTTGTTGCGTGATGGCAAGGTCCAGGCGTGTGTGAGCTCCGGCAACACCGGTGCGCTGATGGCGTTGTCCCGGCATGTGCTCAAGACCTTGCCTGGCATTGATCGCCCGGCGATGGTAGCGGCAGTTCCAACCCAGACCGGTTATTGCCAGGTACTGGATCTGGGGGCCAATGTCGATTGCACCGCTGAGCAGTTGTTTCAGTTTGCGCTGATGGGTTCGGTGGCGGCGCAGGCGTTAGGCATTGCCCGGCCCCGTGTTGCCTTGCTCAATATTGGCACTGAAGACGTCAAGGGCAATCAGCAGGTCAAGGAGGCAGCGGCTTTGTTGCAGGCGGCCTCGGGGTTGCACTACATCGGTTATGTAGAGGGCGATGGGGTGTACCGCGGCGAAGCAGATGTGGTGGTGTGCGATGGATTTGTCGGCAATATATTGCTCAAGTCCAGCGAAGGCCTGGCGACGATGATTTCGAGTCGGCTTGAGGCGGTGTTCAAACGCACGTTGTTCAGTCGCTGTGTGGGGGCGTTGGCATTGCCGTTGATGCGTCGCCTGCAAGCAGATCTGGCGCCCGCCCGGCATAACGGGGCGAGCTTTTTGGGGTTGCAGGGCATTGTGATCAAGAGTCACGGTTCGGCAGGTGCTCAGGGCTTTCAAAGTGCGATAGAGCGCGCATTGATTGAAATCCATGAAGACCTGCCAAAGCGTTTGCATGGACGTCTTGAAGGGTTGTTATCGTAGGCGTTTTGTTGGGCGAGTGCTTAAATGTGACCGCTCAGTCGAAACAGCCATCCAACTGTCAGTTTCTTGCGTCTGCCACTGCGCGACGTCAATTCACCGACGACAAGATCATTAGGGGCTTGTTACATGTCTACATCCCTCGCATTCGTCTTTCCAGGGCAGGGTTCGCAGTCCCTCGGCATGTTGGCCGAGCTGGGCGCGGCACATCCGCTGGTCCTGGAAACATTTAAAGAAGCGTCTGACGCTCTAGGGTATGACCTGTGGGCGTTGACCCAGAACGGTCCTGCTGAGCAGCTCAACCAAACCGACATTACTCAGCCTGCAATCCTGACGGCCTCTATCGCCTTGTGGCGTCTGTGGCTGGCCGAAGGTGGCAAGCGTCCTGACTTTGTTGCAGGCCATAGCCTGGGCGAGTACAGCGCACTGGTTGCGGCGGGCTGCCTGAGCCTCGCGGATGCCGTGAAGCTGGTTGAGCGCCGTGGTCGCCTGATGCAGGAAGCCGTACCGGCCGGTCAGGGCGCCATGGCGGCGATTCTGGGGCTGGACGACGCTGTGGTTATCAATGCGTGTGCTGAAGCGGCGCAGGGCGAAGTGGTTAGCGCGGTGAATTTCAACTCGCCGGGCCAGGTGGTTATCGCCGGTGCCAAAGCGGCTGTTGAGCGTGCCATGGAGCTGTGCAAAGCTGCTGGCGCCAAGCGCGCCTTGCCGTTGCCGGTGAGCGTGCCTTCGCACTGCGAGCTGATGCGACCTGCGGCTGAGCGTTTTGCTGAGTCTATCGAAGCGATTGACTGGCAGGCGCCGCAAATCAAGCTGGTACAAAACGTCAGTGCGGCGATCGCCCCGGATCTGGCCACCCTCAAGCGCGATCTGCTTGAGCAACTGTACAAGCCAGTACGTTGGGTCGAGTCGGTTCAGACGCTGGCGGCCAACGGCCCGGTTGATTTGGTTGAATGCGGCCCGGGCAAAGTCCTGGTGGGCATCAGCAAGCGTTGCGCTGAAGGCGTGACGACGCACAATTTGAACACCCCGGATGCCTTCGCTGCCGCTCGTGCAGCGCTGGTCTGAATCTGAATTAGGAGAAGCCTGCATGAGCTTGCAAGGTAAAGTTGCACTGGTAACGGGCGCTAGCCGTGGCATTGGTCAGGCTATCGCGTTGGAGTTGGGTCGTCAGGGCGCCGTGATCATCGGCACCGCGACTTCGGCTTCCGGTGCCGAGCGTATTGCTGCCACCCTGAAAGAAAACGGTGTTCAAGGCACTGGCATGGAACTCAATGTCACCAGCGACGAATCCGTTGCTGCAGTGTTGGCGAGCATTCAGGAGCAATTCGGGGCGCCGGCCATTTTGGTCAATAATGCCGGCATCACCCGCGATAACCTGATGATGCGCATGAAAGATGACGAGTGGCATGATGTTGTCGATACCAACCTGAACAGTCTGTTCCGCTTGTCCAAGGGCGTTTTGCGCGGCATGACCAAGGCCCGTTGGGGGCGAATTATCAGTATTGGTTCGGTTGTGGGTGCCATGGGCAACGCAGGCCAAGTAAACTATGCCGCCGCCAAGGCAGGCCTTGAAGGTTTTAGCCGTGCATTGGCACGTGAAGTGGGCTCGCGCTCGATCACTGTCAACTCGGTAGCACCAGGGTTCATCGACACCGATATGACCCGTGAACTGCCAGAAGCACAGCGCGAAGCCTTGCTGACGCAGATTCCGCTGGGCCGTTTGGGCCAGGCTCAAGAGATCGCAAATGTGGTCGCTTTCCTGGCTTCTGACGGTGCAGCCTACGTGACTGGAGCTACAATTCCGGTCAACGGCGGGATGTACATGAGTTAAATGTGACGGATTGCTTCAAAAAAATGTCATACGAGCTGTCTAAAATCCGTTATAAAGCTGCAATCTATTTATAGGTGGCCGGTGAATGATGGGTGAGTACAAAGCTTTCAGTTGAAAAACTGAAAAGCCTTTCGATACACTTGCCCACTGGCCAGCTGCCTGAATTTGTCCATTAGGAGTGAAAACAAGGTATGAGCACCATCGAAGAACGCGTCAAGAAAATCGTTGCCGAGCAACTGGGCGTTAAAGAAGAAGAAGTGGTTAACACTGCTTCCTTCGTTGAAGACCTGGGCGCCGACTCCCTTGACACCGTTGAGCTTGTGATGGCTCTGGAAGAGGAATTCGAGACTGAGATTCCTGACGAAGAAGCTGAAAAGATCACTACTGTACAAGCCGCTATCGATTACGTTACTGCCCACCAGGCGTAATAGTTTGTAATCGCTGCGCGCTGTCATGGAAAAACCGCACTGCCGCTCTGGCGTGCGGTTTTTTCTTTAGGTGTGATGCAAAGTGTCGTCAATAGAATAAAGGAGAGTGCTGTGTCGCGTAGACGCGTCGTAGTCACCGGTATGGGGATGTTGTCGCCACTGGGTGCCGATGTACCAAGCACCTGGCAAGGCATTCTGGCAGGCCGAAGTGGCATTGGTCTGATCGAACACACGGATCTTTCTGCCTATTCCACCCGTTTTGGCGGCTCGGTACAGGGCTTTAACGTTGAGGATTACCTCTCCGTCAAAGAGGCCCGCAAACTTGACCTGTTTATTCAGTACGGTTTGGCAGCTGGCTTTCAGGCGGTGCGTAACGCCGGGCTTGAAGTCACCGATGCCAATCGCGAACGTATTGGTGTGGCGATGGGGTCGGGTATTGGCGGTTTGACCAATATCGAAGAAACCAGCCGTACCTTGCATGATCAAGGCCCGCGACGGATTTCTCCGTTTTTTGTGCCGGGTTCGATCATCAATATGATTTCCGGTTTTCTGTCTATCCACTTGGGTACACAGGGACCTAACTACGCTGTGTCGACGGCGTGTACCACAGGTACACACTGCATCGGCATGGCTGCACGCAACATTGCCTACGGCGAAGCTGACGTGATGATTGCCGGTGGTGCCGAAATGGCCGCCTGCGGTCTGGGCATGGGCGGCTTTGGTGCTTCCCGTGCGCTGTCGACCCGTAACGACGACCCAACGCGGGCGAGCCGTCCGTGGGACAAAGGCCGTGATGGCTTTGTACTGTCTGACGGTGCCGGTGCGCTGGTCCTCGAAGAGCTGGAGCACGCCAAGGCGCGTGGCGCGACCATCTATGCCGAACTGATTGGTTTTGGCATGAGCGGCGATGCGTTCCACATGACCTCGCCACCGGCTGACGGAGCGGGCGCTGCGCGTTGCATCACCAATGCCTTGCGCGATGCCAATGTGAACGTTGACCAAGTGCAGTACATCAACGCCCACGGCACCTCGACGCCTGCTGGCGACCTGGCAGAAGTGTCGGCCATCAAGTCGGTGTTTGGCGACCACGCCTACAACCTGGCGGTGAGCTCGACCAAGTCGATGACCGGTCACTTGCTGGGTGCAGCAGGCGCGGTTGAGGCGATCTTCAGCGTACTGGCAATCAACAGCCAGGTGGCGCCGCCGACCATCAACCTCGACGAGCCTGATGAAGGCTGTGACCTGGATTTTGTCGCGCACACCGCGCGCGAAATGCCGATCGACGTCGTGCTGTCCAACTCCTTCGGTTTTGGTGGCACCAACGGCTCGCTGGTGTTCCGCCGGTACGCCGACTGATGCAAAGCTGGGTCGACGGTCAGCCGGCGAGCGCTCTGGCGTCGCTGAAAGACCGTGGGCTGGCCTACGGCGATGGTCTGTTTGAGACCATCGCGGTCAAGGCTGGCCGGCCGTTGCTGCTGGACCTGCACTTGCAGCGTCTGGCGCACGGCTGTTCCCGTTTGGCGATGGCTGCGGATCACACTTTGATCCGCAGCGAATTGCTGGCCTATGCGCAAGCGATGGGCGAGGGCGTCCTCAAGCTCATCCTGACCCGCGGCGACAGCCTGCGCGGTTACAGCTTCACTGCCGAGGCTCAACCTCGACGAATTCTGCAAGCCAGCCCTGCCGCTGCTTACCCTGAAGCCTATGGGGCACACGGGGTTCAGCTGTTTGACTGCGCCACCCGTTTAGCTGAGCAGCCGCTGTTGGCGGGGCTCAAACACCTTAATCGCCTCGAACAGGTGATTGCGCGCTCCGAATGGCAAGACCCGGCCTATGCCGAGGGGTTGATGCGCGATACGTCGGGGCGAGTGATTGAAGGGGTGTTCAGCAACCTGTTTTTAGTCCGCGACGGCGGCTTGATCACCGCCGACCTGCAGCGTTGCGGTGTGGCCGGCGTGATGCGTGTCGCTTTGTTGGCGCACGCTGAACAACTGGCCATCCCGTGCCAAATCACTGACATCAGCCTTGCCCAGTTGCAGCAGGCCGATGAAGTCTTCCTCTGCAACAGCGTGTATGGCATTTGGCCCGTGCGCGCGTTTGCAGACCTGAGCTGGCCGGTGGGGCCACTCACCCGTAAACTGCAAGGCATTGCTCGCACCTTACTGGATGTTTGATACGTGAAACGCAAATTCTTGGTGCTGCTGGAGATGGGTCTGGTGCTGGCGGGCTTACTGCTGGGCGCAAGCGCCTGGAAGCTCGACTCGGCGCTGGAACAGCCACTGAACCTGACGCAAGAGCAACTGCTTGACGTACCGGCGGGCGCTACCCCGACCGGCACCTTTAACCGACTTGAAGCGGACAAAACGCTGCAGGATGCGTTCTGGCTGCGTTTGTACTGGCGCTTCAATATGGCGGGCCAGCCTTTGCACAGCGGCGAGTACCGCATGACGCCGGGCATGACTGCGCAAGACCTGATTGGTCTATGGCAGCGGGGCGAAGTGGTGCAATACAGCCTGACCCTGGTCGAAGGCTGGAACTTCCGCCAAGTACGCAGCGCCTTGGCCAAGCATGAAAAAATCGAGCAGACCCTCGACGGCCTGAGCGACAGCGAAGTCATGGCCAAGCTCGGACACCCGGGAGAATTTCCCGAAGGCCGGTTCTTCCCGGACACCTATCGCTTTGTGCGTGGCATGACGGACGCTCAGTTGCTCGAAAAAGCCTATGACCGCCTCGAGAAAGTCTTGGCGCAGGAGTGGGAAAAACGCGACGCCGACTTGCCCTATGACGATCCCTACAAAGCGTTGATCATGGCCTCGCTGATTGAAAAAGAAACCGGTGTGCCGCAAGAGCGCGGGCAAATTGCCGGGGTCTTTGTGCGCCGAATGAAAATCGGCATGCCGCTGCAAACCGACCCGACCGTGATCTACGGCCTCGGTGAGCGTTACAACGGCAAACTGACCCGCGCCCATTTGCGCGAGCCGACGCCGTATAACACCTACACGATTCCCGGCATGCCGCCTACACCGATTGCCATGGTCGGCCGCGAAGCGATTAATGCCGCCTTGCATCCGGTGGCGGGCAGCAGCCTGTACTTTGTGGCCAAGGGCGATGGCAGCCATACGTTTTCTGACAATTTGGATGCGCACAACAATGCAGTGCGCGAATACCAGATCAAACGCCGTGCTGACTACCGCTCGAGCCCTGTACCCGTGCCGGCGCCTGCGGCAGAACCGGCCGCTGACCCGGCGCCTGCCGTCGAACCGGCACCCGCTGAGCAACCAGCGCCAAGCCCGCAATGACATTGATTAAGGAAAGCTGCCTGTGACTGGCCTGTTTATTACCCTGGAAGGCCCCGAAGGCGCGGGCAAGAGCACCAACCGCGAATACCTGGCGGAGCGTCTGCGCGAAGCGGGTATCGACGTGGTTTTAACCCGCGAACCCGGCGGCACGCCGCTGGCTGAAAAGATTCGCGAGTTGCTGCTGGCGCCCAGCGATGAAGCCATGTGTGCCGACACTGAGCTGCTGCTGGTGTTTGCCGCCCGTGCCCAGCATTTGGCCGAAGTGATTCGCCCGGCACTGGCGCGGGGCGCCGTGGTGCTGTGCGATCGCTTTACCGATGCCACTTACGCGTATCAGGGCGGCGGCCGTGGTTTGTCACAGGAGCGCATTGCGACCCTGGAAGCCTTCGTTCAAGGCACTTTGCGCCCAGACCTGACCCTGGTCTTTGACCTGCCGATTGAAGTGGGCATGGCCCGCGCCAGCGCCCGTGGTCGGCTGGACCGCTTCGAACAGGAAGGTCGTACCTTCTTTGATGCGGTGCGCAGCACCTACCTTGCCCGTGCGCAGGCCGCGCCCGAGCGCTACCGGCTGATCGATGCCGCGCAATCACTGGAAAATGTGCAGGGGCAACTTGATCGCTTGTTGCCGCACGTGCTGGATGTGTGCCGTGGCTGAGGCTTATCCATGGCAGGACAGTCTGTGGCAGCAGCTGGCGGGGCGTGAACAGCATGCCCACGCGTATCTGCTGCACGGGCCAGCGGGCATCGGCAAGCGGGCGCTGGCTGAGCGCCTGATGGCGCGCCTGCTGTGCCAATCGCCTGCTGGGCTTGATGCTTGCGGCCAGTGCAAATCCTGCTTGTTACTGGCGGCTGGCAGCCACCCCGACAACTACATCCTTGAACCAGAAGAAGCCGACAAGCCAATCAAGGTCGACCAGGTGCGTGATCTGGTCAGCTTTGTGGTGCAAACCGCGCAATTGGGCGGGCGCAAAGTGGTGCTGGTTGAGCCGGTCGAGGCCATGAACATCAATGCGGCCAACGCGCTGCTCAAAAGCCTTGAAGAGCCGTCCGGCAATACGGTTTTGTTGTTGGTCAGCCACCAGTCGAGCCGTTTGTTGCCGACCATTCGCAGCCGCTGCGTGCAGCAAGCCTGCCCATTGCCCAGCGCCGCCATGAGCGAGCAATGGCTGGCCAGCGCCTTGCCGGAATGCAGCAGCGACGAGCGGTCGCAGCTGTTAACGTTGGCCGCGGGCTCGCCGTTGGCAGCGGTCAAGTTGCAGGCCCAAGGCGTGCGTGAGCAACGGGCTGCGGTCGTGGACGGGGTCAAGAAGCTGCTCAAGCGTGAAGCCTCTGCCACCCAATTGGCTGAAGGCTGGAATGCCATTCCTTTGCTGTTGTTGTTTGACTGGTTTTGCGATTGGTCGAGCCTGATCTTGCGTTACCAGTTGACCGAGGACGAAACCGGCCTGGGGCTGGAAGACATGCGCAAAGTGCTGCAATACCTGGCGCAGAAAACCCCGCAGGACAAAGTCTTGACTATTCAGGACTGGATCCTTGCTCAGCGCCAAAAAGTATTGGGCAAGGCCAACCTCAACCGTGTGTTGCTGCTGGAAGCCCTACTGGTGCAATGGGCAAGCCTGCCCGGCCAGCGCTGATTTGATTGATTTGATGAGCAGGTAATTTTTGTATGTTGGTTGACTCCCATTGCCACCTTGACCGTCTTGACCTGAACGCTCACGACGGTTCCCTGGACGCCGCCCTTGAGGCTGCGCGCCAGCGGGGCGTCGGGCATTTCCTGTGCATTGGCGTGAGTGCCGACAACGCCGCAGACGTCAAAGCCCTGACCGAGCGTTATGCCGATGTGGATTGCTCGGTGGGCGTGCATCCGCTGGACGTGCAGCCGGGGGCGGCGCCTGCATTGGGCTGGCTGCTGAGCGAATTGAACCACCCGCAGGTGGTGGCGATTGGTGAAACCGGTCTGGACTACCACTACGAACCTGAAGCGGCCGAGCTGCAACAGCTGTCGTTTCGGGTTCATCTGGAAGCGGCGCAGCAGACCGGCAAGCCGGTGGTGATCCACACCCGTGGCGCCCGCGCTGACACCCTGGCCATGCTGCGCGAGGCGGCACTGCCCCAGGCAGGTGTGCTGCACTGCTTCACTGAAGACTGGGACATGGCCAAGGCGGCATTGGACATGGGTTATTACATCTCGTTGTCGGGGATTGTGACCTTTCGCAACGCCGATGCGTTGCGCGATGTTGCCAGCAAGGTGCCAGCGGATCGCTTGCTGGTCGAAACCGACTCGCCTTACCTGGCGCCGATCCCCCATCGCGGCAAGCCGAACCTGCCGCAATACGTGCGTGAAGTGGCTGAGTTTCTGGCCATGTTGCGCGGTGAGTCCTACGAGCGCTTCGCCGAGCAGACCACCGAAAACTTCAAACGCCTGTTCCCGCTGGCCCGCGTCAAAGCTTAAACCTGCCGATACCCCTGTAGGAGCGAGCTTGCCTCGCGATCTTTTGGAAAATCAAAAGATCGCGAGGCAAGCT
>NZ_JASCPQ010000061.1:0-33940 GCF_029959305.1 Pseudomonas sp. PS01297 | reverse complement strand
CGACGACCTGTGCCTGCACGACCTCAAACCCCCCACGACCCTGTAGGAGCGAGCTTGTCTCGCGATCTTTTAAACGATCAAAAGATCGCGAGACAAGCTCGCTCCTACAGATGAACAGCACTAAATCGACTATCCTCGCAGCCTCAGCAAGCGCGCAGCGGCATAAAGGAAGTCCCCATGGCATTTGATTTGAGCAACACCTTGGTCGTCGGTATTTCCGCTACCGCGCTGTTCGACATGAGCGAATCTGACCAAATGTTCAAGGACGGCCTCGAAACCGACCCTGAGAGCGCGATCCCCAACTACCGCCGCTACATGCAAGAGCGTGAAAACGAACTGCTGAAGCCCGGCACGGGGTACTACCTGGTCAAAGCCCTGCTGGACCTGAACCGGCATCGCAAAAGCGACGACCAAGCGCCGCTGGTCGAAGTGGTGGTCATGTCCCGCAACAGCCCGGACACCGGCATCCGCGTGCTCAAAACCATTCGTCACGACCAACTGGCAATCACCCGCTCGGCCTTCACCGGCGGCGAGTCAGTGGCCGATTACATCGACGCCTTCGATGTGGACCTGTTTTTGACCACCAACGTCGAAGATGCGCAAAAGGTCATCGACTCCAGACAATGCGCCGCAGCGATCCTCACCGCCCCCCCGGCCAACGCCCCGCAAATTCCCGAAGGCCAAGTGCGCATCGCCTTCGACGGCGACGCTGTCCTGTTCTCCGACGCCAGCGAACTGGTCTACAAAACCAAAGGTTTGGTCGCCTTCCAGGCGCAAGAAGATGCGCTGCAACACACCCCCATGGAAGAAGGGCCCTACGCCAGCCTGTTAAAAAAACTGGCCAGCCTGCAAGAACGCCTGCCCACCGGCAGCAAAGACTCCCCCATCCGAATCGCAATCGTGACCGCGCGCAACTCACCCTCAGAAATGCGCGTCATCAACACCCTGCGCGCCTGGGGCGTCTACGTCGACGAAGCCTTCTTCCTCGGCGGCGTCGGAAAAGCCAAAGTACTCACCGCCTTCAACCCGCACATCTTCTTCGACGATCAAGACATCCACCTGGAAGCCGCCGCCACCCTGGTGCCTTCCGGCAAAGTACCGTACCTGACGCGCACAAACGTCCTGGAGCTACCGGCTCCGGCTGACAAGGAAGGGGGGGTGTTGGAAGTGGCCGATTCGGGGGTTGAGGCGGCTGAGCCGTAGAAAGACTCAATACAAAGAAAAGATGGCGCCCAGGCGGGATTCGAACCCACGACCCCTGCCTTTGGAGGGCAATGCTGTATAGGCATTTTGATCGTTGCTGAGTGCCTCTAAATGCAAGCACGCGCCGTAACCAAGTCCAGAAGGGGACGGGAAACCCTTTGCTTTATCTCTACCGCCCAAAGCGCGGCTGCATTGGTTAAGATGCGTTCCTTGACTCGTAAACAATCGCTCAGTTATCGACCAGGTCCGGGTGCTGGGCGTGGTGGAGGCGGTGCTCCGGACAGGGAGGTGGCGTGATGGATGCCCAGCAGCAACTGCAGCGTTTGCTTGAGGGCAACGGTGAAAGTGAAGTGGTGGAGTTTAAGGAGGCCAAGAACGGCTATGACTTCGCCAAGCTCGGTAAATACTTCTGCGCCCTGAGTAACGAGGCCAACCTGAAGGGCGTGCACAGTGCCTGGCTGGTGTTTGGCGTAAAGGATAATCAGCGTGTAGTAGGCACCCAGTTTCGCTTGGTGTTCAAAGATCTGCAGTCGCTAAAGAAGGAAGTGGCCGACAAGGTCAGCCAGCGGCTCACTTTTATCGACATTTACACCGTTCAACATGCAGATGGTCGCGTGTTGTTGCTCGAGATTCCTGCTGCCCCTCAAGGTCTGCCGGTGACGTGGGAAGGGCATTACTATGGGCGCGACGGCGAATCTCTCGGGCCGTTGTCGCTTGATGAGATAGAACGCATCCGTGGTCAGAATCGTCTGCAAGACTGGAGTGCGGGCATTTGTCCCGGCGCAAGTCTGGATGATTTGAGCACCGAGGCTATCGCTCTGGCTCGCCGCGAATACGCTACCAAGCACCCCAAGAGGGCGGCTGAGCTGCCAACTTGGAGCGACGAGGCATTTCTCAATAAGGCCAAGCTGACCATTCAGGGGAGCATTACCCGTACCGCTATTTTGCTACTGGGTAAGCCGGAGGCAGCGCACAGAGTTAATCCTGCGTCGCCCACCTTGAGCTGGATTCTCAAGGACCGCGACGGCCTGGAGCGCGACTATCAGCACTTTTCCTGCCCGCTGCTGGTCAGCGCCGATGAGCTTTACCGCAAGATCCGTAACCTGAAATACCGCTATATGTCGGAAGGCTCGCTGTTCCCCGAGGAGGTCGACCAGTACGACCCTTTTATCATTCGCGAGGCCCTGAATAATGCTATTGCCCACCAAGATTATGAGCTGGGTGGCAAGGTCTCGGTGGTGGAGTTCGAAGACGGCCGGCTGTGCTTTAGTAACCCCGGTGCTTTTATTCCCGGATCGGTCGAGCAGGTGATCCAGGCCGATGCGCCGGAAAGTCGCTACCGCAACCGTTTCCTTACCGATGCCATGGTCAACTTGAACATGATCGACACCATCGGCAGCGGCATCCGCAAGATGTTCATGATCCAGAAGAACCGTTTCTTCCCGCTGCCGGAATACCAACTGGAGCAAAACCGTGTGCAGGTGACAATCACTGGGCGTGTTTTGAATATCAGTTATGCACGCAAGCTGGCCGAGCTGCCCAACCTCGCGCTGGATGACATCATCCTGCTGGACCGCGTGCAGAAGCAGAAATCACTGAGTGATACGCAGGTTCGTCACCTCAAGGCGCTGGGGCTGATCGAGGGCCGAAAACCTAATTTCCATATCTCCGTCCAAGTTGCGCGGCATAGCGATGACAAGGCGCAGTACATCCTCAATCGTGGCTTCGATGATGAGCATTACAAGCGCTTGATCAGTCAGTTGATCGAGAAGTTCGGCACGGCCAAACGCGCGGATATCGATAAGCTGCTCGTAGACAAACTGCCGGATGTTTTAAACAGTCAGCAGAAAGCCCATAAGATCAAGAACCTGCTGCAAGCCTTGAAGAAACAAGGGGTTATCGAACCCAAGGGTAAGCTTTGGCAAATGTCTAAAGTCTGATGGTTAGACGTTTTGCAGGGCCCTGAGCTGTTTTGGGCGCAGGCAAAGAATGCCCGGTGGTATGGCGAAAACTCATTTGATTGAAAAGATAGATTTAGACGAATGAGCCGAGCTACTAGACATTCGGCAGGTTCTCAGCCAGCCCAGAGCATGGCTTTTATGCTCTATAAATCAATGAATTAGGGGCGCTCTAAATGAATGAAGGCAAATGTCTAACACCCATTAGCTAGACATTTCTAGACATTCGCACTGCGTGCTGAGCCCGTCTGGCAGCGATAAGAAGGGCATGTGCAAGGAAGCTGGGCAGAAACGAGTTTTTCAGGCAGCACTCATCGGCCACTTCAAGTGCAGATGATTGAGGTTTTGGGGTACGCAGGATTTGAAGCGGATTGAAGAATCGTTTTCTTAAAAAACGATCAATCAAAGAAAGATGGTGCACCAGGCGGGATTCGAACCCACGACCCCTGCCTTCGGAGGGCAGTACTCTATCCAGCTGAGCTACTGGTGCAACGCGGGCGCCATGATACTCATCTGCGTGTCGCCCGTCCATGCCGCTGATTCGTCGGGTGTTTCTTTGTGCGTTATGGGGTATTAATGAGGACTAGGTGAGAAAAGGGTGAAATCAGGCCGTTTGTTCTTTTTTTCGAACAGCCTATTGTCCTTTACCCCTGTTGACCCTAGGATTCGTTTGAGATTTCAAACGCTCTTGTCTGAGTGCTGAATCGCACGGCTTATTCTTTGTGCGCTATCCAAGTACTTTGGCAGTGAATGACTTCCTGACGGCAGCCTTCTATGGCGCCTTTCTTCTATCAATAATTCGCCCCGCCTCTGCGCGGTGCTGTTAAGGAAAGCCAACATGCAGCTCAAAGACGCACAACTGTTCCGCCAACAAGCCTATATCGATGGCGCTTGGGTCGATGCGGACGGTGGTCAGACGATCAAGGTTAACAACCCGGCCACGGGCGAAATCATCGGTTCCGTGCCAAAAATGGGCGCGGCTGAAACCCGTCGTGCGATTGAAGCCGCAGACAAGGCGTTGCCAGCCTGGCGTGCACTGACCGCCAAAGAGCGTGCAGGCAAACTGCGTCGCTGGTTTGAGCTGTTGATTGAAAACCAGGACGACCTGGGCCGTCTCATGACCCTGGAGCAAGGCAAGCCACTGGCCGAAGCCAAGGGCGAAATCGCTTACGCCGCTTCGTTCATCGAGTGGTTCGCTGAAGAAGCCAAGCGCGTCTATGGCGACGTGATCCCAGGCCACCAGCCTGACAAGCGCCTGATCGTGATCAAACAACCGATCGGTGTGACCGCTGCCATTACGCCGTGGAACTTCCCGGCCGCCATGATCACCCGTAAAGCAGGCCCGGCACTCGCCGCAGGTTGCACCATGGTGATCAAGCCCGCTTCGCAAACCCCGTTCTCCGCGTTGGCACTGGTTGAGCTGGCGCACCGTGCCGGCATTCCAAAAGGCGTGTTGAGCGTTGTGACAGGCAGCGCTGGCGACATCGGCGGCGAGCTGACCAGCAACCCGATCGTGCGCAAGCTGTCCTTCACCGGTTCGACCGAAATCGGTCGCCAACTGATGGCCGAATGCGCCAAGGATATCAAAAAAGTTTCTCTGGAGCTGGGCGGCAACGCGCCGTTCATCGTGTTTGACGACGCTGACCTGGATAAGGCCGTCGAAGGCGCGATCATCTCCAAGTACCGCAACAACGGTCAGACCTGCGTGTGCGCCAACCGTCTGTACATTCAGGACGGCGTGTACGACGCGTTCGCTGAAAAACTCAAAGTGGCTGTGGCCAAGCTCAAAATCGGTAACGGTCTGGAAGAAGGCACCACCACCGGCCCGCTGATCGATGACAAGGCGGTGGCCAAAGTCAAAGAACACATCGCGGATGCACTGAGCAAAGGCGCTACCTTGCTGGCAGGCGGCAACAGCCTGGAAGGCAGCTTCTTTGAGCCGACCATTCTGGTCAACGTGCCGAAAAACGCTGCCGTGGCCAAAGAAGAAACCTTCGGCCCGCTGGCACCGCTGTTCCGTTTCAAAGACGAAGCCGAAGTGATCGAGATGGCCAACGACACCGAGTTCGGTCTGGCGTCGTACTTCTATGCGCGTGACATGAGCCGCGTTTTCCGTGTTGCAGAAGCACTGGAATACGGCATGGTCGGCGTTAACACCGGTCTCATTTCCAACGAAGTCGCGCCATTTGGCGGCATCAAGGCGTCGGGCCTGGGCCGTGAAGGCTCCAAGTACGGCATCGAAGACTACCTGGAAATCAAATATCTCTGCCTGAGTATTTAACTCGGCGGGTGGTTCAGCAGAAGGGGCACGAGAGCGATGCTCCCTCTGTGTTTCAAACTGTTAATTTTTGTGGCCGGGCGCGCCATGCCAGTCGATCATCGCATGCTGGCATCGGTGCTACCCAGGCGCGTCAGCCTTGAACCACGCCGTTAGATAAACGGCGAATGAGGAACACCATGAGCAACAAGACCAACGCATCTTTGATGAAACGCCGTGAAGCCGCTGTCCCTCGCGGCGTTGGCCAGATCCACCCGATTTTTGCCGAGTCGGCAAAAAACGCGACCGTAACCGACGTTGAAGGTCGTGAATTCATCGACTTCGCGGGCGGTATCGCGGTACTGAACACCGGTCACCTGCACCCGAAAATCATTGCCGCCGTGCAAGAGCAACTGACCAAGCTGACCCACACTTGCTTCCAGGTACTGGCTTACGAGCCGTACGTAGAGCTGTGCGAAAAAATCAACGCTAAGGTCCCAGGCAACTTCGACAAGAAGACCCTGCTGGTGACCACCGGTTCGGAAGCCGTTGAAAACGCCATCAAGGTTGCCCGCGCAGCCACTGGCCGTGCTGGCGTGATCGCGTTCACCGGCGCTTACCACGGCCGTACCATGATGACCCTGGGCCTGACCGGTAAAGTCGTGCCTTACTCGGCCGGCATGGGCCTGATGCCAGGCGGTATCTTCCGCGCTCTTTACCCATGCGAGCTGCATGGCATCAGCGTTGACGACTCCATCGCCAGCATCGAACGCATCTTCAAAAACGATGCCGAGCCTAAAGACATCGCTGCCATCATCATCGAGCCAGTTCAGGGCGAAGGTGGTTTCTACGTGGCGCCGAAAGCGTTCATGGCTCGCCTGCGTGAGCTGTGCGACAAGCACGGCATCCTGCTGATCGCTGACGAAGTACAAACAGGCGCGGGTCGTACCGGCACCTTCTTCGCCATGGAACAAATGGGTGTTGCAGCTGACCTGACCACCTTCGCTAAATCCATCGCTGGCGGCTTCCCGCTGGCGGGCGTGTGCGGCAAGGCCGAGCTGATGGACGCCATCGCTCCAGGCGGCCTGGGCGGCACCTACGCCGGTAGCCCGATCGCGTGTGCGGCGGCACTGGCTGTGCTGGAGGTGTTTGAAGAAGAGCACCTGCTGGACCGCTCCAAGGCAGTGGGCGAGCATCTGGTGTCTGGCCTCAAGGCTATCCAGGCCAAGTACCCGGTGATCGGCGACGTTCGTGCGCTGGGCGCCATGATCGCAGTCGAGCTGTTCGAAGGCGGCGACGCACACAAGCCAAACGCAGCAGCCGTGGCTCAAGTAGTTGCTAAAGCGCGTGAGAAAGGTCTGATCCTGCTGTCGTGCGGCCCGTACGGTAACGTTCTGCGTGTTCTGGTGCCGTTGACCGCTCCAGACGAACTGCTGGACAAAGGCCTGGCCATTATCGAAGAGTGCTTTGCTGAGCTGGCGTAAGCCCTCTGTGAAGGTGTGACTCGATAGACAAAAAAAACCGCTTCGGCGGTTTTTTTTGGTTTAAGCGATTCAGGCATGTGATTTTTCTGTATCCATGCGTTGCCATTGTCTAAGGTGCAGGCATTGCGCTGGGAGCAGATTGAATGGCCGTTGTAGATTTATCCGTTGTACCGAGCGTATTGATTGCCGAGGCCGATCCGTGGTCCCGGGATCTACTCAAGCAAGTGGTGCTGAGTGTTCGGTGTGACGCGCAGTTGGATGTGTGCGGTGAAGGGCAGCAGGCACTCTTGCTGCTGAGCCAAAAAAGTTATGACCTGGTGATTTCAGACCGGGACCTGCCCGGTGTCAGCGGGCTGGATGTGTTGCGCAGTGTGCGCCAACGTCGTCGCAGCCCGGCCTTGCCGTTTATTTTAGTCAGCAGCCGCAATGACAGCGCCAGCGTGCGCGAAGCCTTGCCGCTGGCGCCCACCGCCTACCTGACTAAACCACTGGACCTGAGCGGTCTGACCAAGCGTCTGCAGGGGCTGTTACTGAGCGCGGGGCAAGAGGTGCTGTGTGACGTGCCGTCACTGGCGCCCGGCATGACCCTTAAACGTTTTCTGACACAGCGCCGGGCGTCCTCGGATGGCGCGCCGCTATGGATCGATGCGCGGGCAGCGGTCAAGCGCAGCCTCAGCCCTGACGGCCTCAACCTTGCGGCGCTGGAAGATGAAGTGTGCAAAGACCCGCAAATTACCGCCGTGCTGATTGCCGCGGCCAATAGCGCTGCGCAGCACCTTGCGCGGCCCGCCCAGACGCTGACCCACGCCTTGCAGCGGCTGGGCCCGGCGCAAAGCATGAACCTGGTGCAAGGGCTGACGCTCAAGCACAGCGCGCAACTGAACGACCCGCGTCTGGCCGATTACGCCGAGCACCAGTGGGCGGTGTCGTTGCGCGCGGCAGAGTACGGTCGCACCTTGGCAGGCATGCTCAACCTCGATCAGCAGCGCTGCTACTGCGCGGGTTTGCTGTACCGCCTGGGTGATCTGGCGGTGCTGCGCTGTTTGCAAGAATGGCAGCAGGCGGGGGGCGAGCTGGACACGCAGGTGATTGACAAGTCCCTGGCCGAGTTTGGGGCCGCCTACGGCTCTGCGTTGCGCACACGCTGGCGCTTGCCGCTGGAGCTGCGCGAGTTGATCGCGGCGGTGTATCACCTGGGAGGCGGGGTGTACTCGCGAGAGGCGCTGGTCATGAACCTGGCCGGGCAGTTGGCGGTGCTGGAATCAGAAGAAGGCCTGGATGCGCTGGCCAGCAGCAAGACCGCGCGTTTGCTGCGGGTAGGCACGGCAGAACTGTCACGCCTGATGAGCAAGGTGCAAAGCACCGTCTAACCCTTGCAACTCTGTAGGCGCTGACGAGGCACGAAGGCTGCGATGCGGGCCGCAGGACCGCTGTTTTGGGTCGCTTCGCAACCCATCGCAGCCTCATGCTTCGTCAGCGACTACAGCGTTAGTCGCTCTTAAACCGCCGCAGGGCGCAGCGAGTAGGTTTTCAGCTGTTTGGCAAATTCACGCAACGAATGAATCCCGCTGGCTTCCGCCTCATGGACCCATTCCTTGATCGCCGCCAGCATGTCGTGACCATTGGTGCTGGTCTTGATCCAGATCTGTTGCAGTGCCAGACGCTTTTCATAGATCACTTTGAGCGATTGGCTGTGCTCCAGCAGGGTTTCGATACGCTGGTGATGGCGCTCTTCCAGCAGGCTGGTTTCACGCGACAGCAGGCGCTTGGCCCGACGGAACTGGTGGCGAACCGAGTGATCGACCTTGGCCAGTTCTTGCTGCACCAAGGGCGCGATCACCAGCTTGCGGTACTGCGCCATGATCTGGAACCGGTTGTTGAGGATCGCCATCGCGGTGTCCATGTCCAGGCTGCCTTTGCCTTCGACCCGGTGGGCGATAGGCGCAACCCGCTGAACCTTGGCCAGACGCAAAAAGCTGAACACTTTGATCCACGCCCACCCCAGGTCGAACTCCCACTTCTTGACCGACAGCTTGGCCGAGTTGGGGTAGGTGTGGTGGTTGTTGTGCAGCTCTTCGCCACCAATGAGGATGCCCCACGGCACCAGATTGGTCGCGGCATCGCGGCACTCAAAGTTACGATAACCGACCGCGTGGCCCAAACCGTTGACCACGCCCGCAGCCCACACCGGAATCCACATCATCTGCACGGCCCAGATGGTCAGGCCGATGGCGCCGAACAGCAGCAAGTCAATCACCAGCATCAAGGCAATGCCCAGCAGCTTGTAACGCGAATAAAGATTGCGCTCGATCCAGTCTTCAGGGCAGTTTTTGCCGTAAATACGCAGCGTTTCAGGATTCTGTGCTTCTTCGCGATACAGCTCTGCACCTTTTCGCAAAACGGTCGATAACCCTTTGACGACCGGGCTGTGCGGGTCATCGGCGGTTTCACATTTTGCGTGGTGTTTGCGGTGGATGGCCGTCCACTCGCGGGTGTTCTGCGCGGTGGTCAGCCACAGCCAGAAGCGGAAGAAGTGTTTCAGGCCACCGTTGAGTTCAAGTGAGCGGTGAGCTGAGTAGCGGTGAAGATAAACCGTGACACCGATAATGGTCACGTGGGTCATCAACAGGGTGACTGCAACCAGTTGCCAGGCTGACAAGTCAAGAAAACCGTTGTACCACATAGGCTGTTTGGCCCTCGGGAAGATGAAATAAATTGCAACACGCATTATCACCATGCAGCCATTTAAAACCAGTCGCCCTTTGAGATAAGAGTGGCTGGATGTTTCTTACTCTATAATTCCCATTTTTTTGTAGGCGTTATAACTTTCTCATGTCGGTTTCTTCTCGCAATGCCTTGCGTGCAGCCCTGCTTTACGGGTTGTTATCGGTAGTCTGGCTGCAAATAACTGATCATTTTTTGAGCAGTTTTTTTGACGATTCGGCGCAGTTGGCGCACTGGCAGCTCATCAATGGCTATGTGTGGGTGTTTGTCAGCGCCGTGCTGATCTTTGTCGCCCGCTCCCAACTGTTGGGTTTTCTCGGCGGCAGCACCAGCTTGAAGCGCCAACGCGAGGATCGCGAGCGTCTGCGCCAAGCGGCAGCGGTGTTTGACTGCACCCGTGAAGGGGTGCTGGTCACTGACCGCACGGGTGCAATTGTGCATGTGAATCGGGCGCTGGTTGAAATCACCGGATATACGGTCGAAGAAGTGCTGGGCAAACGGCCCAACATGTTCAAGTCCGGTCACCATGACCTTGAGTTTTATCAGGGTGTTTTCAAGTCCTTGCAAGAAACCGGCGACTGGCACGGCGAGATCTGGAACCGGCGCAAAAACGGTGAAATCTACCCGCAGTGGCAAACCGTGCGGGCCATCACCGACGACAAAGGCCAGCTCACCCACTATGTCGCGGTGTTCACCGACATTTCGGCGATTAAAAAATCTCAAACAGACCTGGCGCGGCTGGTCCACCATGACCCGCTCACCGACCTGCCCAACCGCTTGCTGTTCACCGACCGTACCGAGCAAGCCTTGACCTCTGCGCAGCGCCACAAGACAGGCTGCGCGCTGCTGATGATCGACCTTGATCATTTCAAAATTATTAACGACAGCCTGGGACATAACGTCGGCGACCTGTTGCTCAAGGCGGTCAGCGGGCGTTTACAGCGCGTTTTCGGAAAAGGCTACACGGTGGCCCGGCTGGGCGGCGACGAGTTCGCCGTGCTGATCGAAAATTGCTCAAATGCGAGCCGCGCCGAGGTGCTGGCGCAGCATGTGCTGGAGGCTATGAAAGCAGCGTTTGAGGTCACTAGCCATCAACTGTTTGTGAGCGCCAGTGTGGGCATCAGTGTGTTCCCCGGCGATGCGCTGAACGCCGAGCAACTGCTGCGCAATGCCGACTCGGCGCTGTTCAAGGCCAAAAGTGCGGGCCGCGAAGGCTACGCGCTGTACACCGAAGAACTGACCGTGCACGCGCTTAACCGGATCGAGGTGGCCAGCGACTTGCGCCGGGCGCTCGAGCAGCAAGAGCTGCGGGTGTATTACCAGCCGGTGCATGACCTGAAAACCAGCCGCCTGATCGGGGTAGAAGCCTTGGTGCGCTGGGAGCACCCGCTGCGGGGGCTGGTGCCTCCGGGGGAGTTTATCCCTATCGCTGAACGCACCGGCCTGATTGCAGAAATTGACGCCTGGGTGCTGGAGCAAGCCTGTTGGCAGATGTGCCAGTGGCAATCGGCCGGGGTGCATTTGTCGTTCGTGGCGGTGAATATCTCCAGCCGCCTGTTTGCCCGCCCGGAGCTCTACACGCTGGTGTCCACCGTGTTGACCGACAGCGGCCTGGACCCGGCCCTGCTGGAGCTGGAAGTCACTGAAAGCGCGGTGATGGAAGACTCTGAAGGGGCGCTGGAGCAGATGCATCGTCTGCGTGCGCTGGGGTTGCGACTGGCCATTGATGACTTCGGCACCGGCTTTTCATCGCTGTTGCGTCTCAAGCAATTGCCTGTGCAGAAACTCAAAATTGATCAGGGTTTTGTCGCAGGCTTGCCGGAAGACAATGACGACGTGGCGATTGTGCGCGCGGTCATTGCCCTGTCCCAAAGCATGGGCTTGCAGGTGCACGCCGAAGGTATCGAGCAGATCGAGCAGGCGCAGTTCCTGCTCGACTTCAAGTGCGATCTGGGCCAGGGCTACTGGTTTGGCCGCCCGGTGCCTGCCAGCGAACTGGATTGGCAGCGGGCGCCCGCTATTCGCACCTGAGCGCTGCCTCAGGCTTTCTCGGGTGGTAGCTCAGGCAGTGCGCGAAGGGCTGCTTCGTACCACTCGGTGTTGAAGGCGCGGTCCTCGTCGAGCATCGCGTCGATCTCGATGGCCAGTACGTGGGCCATCAAGTTCAAAATCTCATCGCGCTCGTAACCGACCAGGGTCAGCTTATTGAGGGTGGCCTTGGCCGCGGGCGGGTTGTCGCTTTCGATCTGGTTTTCAATCGCCTGGGTCAGGGTGGATTCGGCGAATTCTTCTTCGTCGTTGTCGATATCAGTTGGCTCGCTCATGGGCAGGCTCCTTAAGGTAAGGCCGGCAGTTTAGCGGTATTCAGCACAATGATGCTGCTGGTCAGCTTAGCGGCGAAGCTCTATAACAGCTGCTGCCAACCCCAACGTGGCCTGGAGGCTTTGTGATGCTCAAGCTTTATGGATTCGCCGTCAGTAACTACTACAACATGGTCAAGCTGGCGCTGCTGGAAAAGGGCCTGCCGTTTGAAGAGGTCGCGTTTTTTGCTGGCAAAACCCCAGAGGCGCTGGTGGTCAGCCCTTGCGGCAAAGTGCCGGTCTTGGGCGTCGAGCAGGGCTACGTCAACGAAACCAGCGTGATCCTCGACTACATCGAGCAGACCCAGCCGGGCCCCAAACTGCTGCCGACCGATCCCTTTGAGCGTGCCCAAGTCTTGGCCATCGCCAAAGAAATCGAGTTGTACATCGAGTTGCCCGCCCGTGCGTGCTACGCCGAAGCGTTCTTCGGCACGCAAGTCCCTGAGGCGATCAAGACCAAAGCCAAGGCTGAGTTGCTGCACGGCATTGCGTCGCTGGCGCGTCAGGCAAAATTCGCACCCTATGTTGCGGGCGACACCCTGAGCGTGGCGGACATTTACTTCCTGTACAGCGTCACCCTGGCCTGTGGTGTGGGCAAGAAAGTCTTCGGCCTCGACCTGCTGGCCGAGTTGCCAGGCGCCAAGGCGCTGCTGGAGCACCTTGAGCAAAACCTGCACGTTAAACGCATCGCGGCAGACAAAGACGCAGCAATGCCGCAGTTTTTGGCGTGGATTAGCAGCAAGAAGTAAACCTGTAGGAGCGAGCTTGCCTCGCGATCTTTTGACCTTAAAAAGATCGCGAGACAAGCTCGCTCCTACAGACGCTGTGTTTAACGGCTGGCCAGCAAGGCCTTGCCGCGAACCACTGCCGCTTTCACCTGGGCCGGCGCTGTGCCGCCGATGTGATTACGGGCGTTGACCGAACCTTCCAGGGTCAACACGGCAAACACGTCGTCATCAATCTGATCGCTGAACTGGCGCAGTTCTTCCAGGCTCATTTCGGCCAGGTCTTTGCCGGTTTTCACGCCGTATTTCACAGCATGGCCAACGATTTCGTGGCAGTCACGGAACGGCAGGCCACGGCGCACCAGGTAGTCGGCCAGGTCAGTTGCTGTCGAGAAACCGCGCAGCGCCGCTTCACGCATGATCGCGTGCTTGGGCTTGATCGCCGGGATCATGTCAGCAAACGCTCGCAGCGAGTCACGCAGGGTGTCGGCGGCATCGAACAGCGGCTCTTTGTCTTCCTGGTTGTCCTTGTTGTAGGCCAATGGCTGGCCTTTCATCAGGGTCAGCAGGCCCATCAGGGCACCGAACACGCGGCCGCTTTTGCCACGTACCAGCTCTGGCACGTCGGGGTTTTTCTTTTGCGGCATGATCGAGCTGCCGGTGCAGAAACGGTCAGGCAGATCAATGAACTGGAACTGCGCGCTGGTCCACAGCACCAGCTCTTCGGAGAAGCGCGACAGGTGCATCATCGCAATGCTCGCGGCGGCGCAGAATTCGATGGCGAAATCGCGATCCGAGACGTTGTCCAGCGAGTTGCCGCCCACGGCGTCAAAGCCCAGCAGTTGCGCGGTCAGCTCACGGTCGATCGGGTAGGTGGTGCCTGCCAGTGCGGCGCTGCCCAATGGCATGCGGTTGGTGCGTTTGCGGCAGTCGACCAGGCGCTCGTAGTCGCGGCTGAGCATCTCGAACCAGGCCAGCATGTGATGCCCGAAGGTCACCGGCTGAGCGGTTTGCAGGTGCGTAAAGCCCGGCATGATGGTCTCGGCTTCGCGCTCGGCTTGCTCCAGCAGGCCTTTTTGCAGGCGTGTGATTTCAGCCAGGATGAGGTCGATTTCATCGCGCAGCCACAGGCGAATATCGGTGGCGACCTGGTCGTTACGGCTACGCCCGGTGTGCAGCTTTTTACCGGTCACGCCGATGCGGTCTGTCAGGCGCGCTTCGATGTTCATGTGCACGTCTTCCAGGTCGACGCGCCAGTCAAAAGTGCCGGCCTCGATTTCGCTCTGGATGGTTTTCAAACCGTCGATGATGCTGTCGCGCTCTGCATCGGTCAGCACACCGACCTTGGCCAGCATGGTGGCGTGGGCCACGGAGCCCATGATGTCGTGGCGATAAAGGCGCTGGTCGAAAGTGACCGAGGCAGTGAAGCGCGCAACGAAGGCGTCGACGGGTTCACTGAAGCGGCCGCCCCAGGACTGATTGGTCTTGTCGGTGCTCATGGATTCGCTCGTAATCGGCTGAGGGGGAGTACATAAAAAGTTACTGCGGATCATAACAGGGTTGCCATTCAAGGCGTTGACGCAGGTCGGCAGGTTTTAACGGATTTGAGGTATAAACAAAATACCGAAACGAATTGTATAGATTGCCCCCATTCGTCTTGGCAACCGTCTACAGTTGGTCGTATGGAGCAGTCTTTGCAGGTCTTTGTAGCTTGTTGGACGCATCCGGTATTAAATCGAGCAACAGACACAGGTGAATTTTGCTGTGCGACTTGCGGCACTTTTTGGCCTTCACGCTAGTCTTAGCGTGGATCGCTGTGACAGCCGTCACTTCACCTGTCTACGCTATCCTTGTGCGAGACTCACGCAGGAATACAGCGCTATATGAATGTCCTGATCGTTGATGACGAAACCTTGGCCCGAGAGCACATGAGCCGTTTGCTCAATGCTGTTGGGGGTTATACGCCGCTGGAGCCCGCCGCTACTCATGGCGAAGAGGCTCTGAGCCTGATCGAAAGCCTGAAGCCTGATGTCGTACTTCTCGACATCCAGATGCCGGGCCTCGACGGTTTGCAGGTCGCTGCCAAATTATGCGAGCGCGAATTGCCACCCGCCGTGGTGTTTTGCGTAGCGCCTGACGAGTTCTCTGTTCAGGCCCTGCAAGACAGCGGTGTGAGCTATGTGCTCAAGCCGGTCAGCGCCGAGGCCCTTACTGCGGCCTTGAAAGACGCGCACCGGCCTAACCGTGTGCAACTGGCGGCCCTGACTCGGCCTGCCGCGCAAACGGGCAGCGGGCCGCGCAGCCACATCAGTGCCAGAACCCGAAAAGGCATTGAACTCATCCCTATCGACAAAGTGATTTATTTCATCGCTGACCATAAATACGTGACCTTGCGTCACGAGGGCGGCGAAGTGTTGCTCGATGAGCCCCTCAAAGCCCTCGAAGACGAATTCGGTGAACGCTTTGTGCGTATCCACCGCAACGCGCTGGTGGCGCGTGACCGTATCGAACGCCTGCAACGTACCCCGCTGGGGCACTTTCAGTTGTTCCTCAAGGGGCTCAATGGCGATGCACTGATTGTGAGCCGCCGCCACGTGGCGGGCGTGCGCAAAATGATGCAGCAGCTCTGACACGGCAAATGGTCATTGTGGTGGGAGCGGGCTTGCTCGCGATTCAGGCGGCGCGGTATGCCTGAATCATAGGGTCGATGCCATCGCGAGCAAGCCCGCTCCCACGCGGTATTTATTCGCCCTCCTATAACGGATGGCCTGCTCCTGGCTTAAACGGCCACGTACTTTCTGATACAAGTCAAAGCTGTTTTGGCTGAGCTGTTATTATCAGCCGTATCTTTTCAGTACGGATTGATCCATGTCCTCTCGCGAAATCCGCATCGCTACCCGTAAAAGCGCCCTGGCTCTGTGGCAGGCCGAATACGTCAAAGCCCGTTTAGAGCAGGCTCACCCAGGTCTTGTGGTGACGCTGGTGCCGATGGTCAGCCGTGGCGACAAGCTGCTGGACTCGCCGCTGTCGAAAATCGGCGGCAAGGGTCTGTTCGTCAAAGAGCTGGAAACCGCCCTGCTCGAAAACGAAGCTGACATCGCCGTGCACTCCATGAAGGACGTGCCGATGGACTTCCCTGAAGGCCTCGGTCTGTTCTGCATTTGCGAGCGCGAAGACCCGCGTGACGCTTTTGTCTCCAATACCTTTGCCAGCCTCGAAGCCTTGCCGGCCGGCAGTGTGGTCGGCACATCGAGCCTGCGCCGTCAGGCTCAGTTGCTGACCCGTCGGCCAGACCTCGAAATCCGCTTTCTGCGCGGCAACGTCAACACGCGTCTGGCCAAGCTCGACGCCGGTGAATACGACGCCATCATCCTCGCCGCTGCGGGCCTGATCCGCTTGGGCTTTGAAGACCGCATCACCTCGGCGATCAGTGTCGAAGACAGCCTGCCAGCCGGTGGGCAGGGCGCCGTGGGCATTGAATGCCGCAGCGCTGACCACGAAATTCACGCGTTGCTGGCGCCGCTGCACCATGCCGACACGGCAGTGCGCGTGACCGCTGAACGCGCGCTCAACAAACACCTCAATGGCGGCTGCCAAGTACCCATCGCCTGCTATGCCGTGCTGGAAGGCGAGCAGATCTGGCTGCGTGGCCTGGTCGGTGAGCCCGCCGGTGGCACATTGCTGAGCGCCGACGCACGTGCCCCGCACAGTGCGGCGACAGCGTTGGGTGTGCAGGTCGCCGAAGACCTGCTGGCACAAGGCGCCGGTGAGATTCTTAAAGCAGTCTACGGCGAGGCGGGTCACGAGTGACAGGCTGGCGCCTGCTGCTGACCCGACCCGCTGAGGAGTCGGCAGCACTCGCGAACGAGCTGGCCACTGTGGGTGTGTTCAGCAGCCGCTTGCCGCTGCTGGCCATCGAACCGCTAGCATTGAGCGCAAGCCAGCGCGAGATGGTCGCCCACCTGGACCGCTATTGCGCGGTCATTGTGGTCAGCAAGCCCGCTGCGCGCCTGGGCGTGCAGTGGGTCAGCCAGTATTGGCCGCAAGCGCCTGCGCAGCCGTGGTTCAGTGTGGGTGCCGCCACTGCGCAGATTCTCGCCGAGCATGGCCTGGATGTTAGCTACCCTTTATCCGCAGATGACAGCGAGGCCTTGCTGGCGTTGCCCGCGTTTACCCAAGCGGTGACGTGCAGCGAGCCCAAGGTGCTGATCGTGCGCGGCGAGGGCGGGCGGGAAATGCTCGCCGAGCGCCTGCGCCAGCTGGGCGCGCAGGTCGATTACCTCGAACTGTATCGCCGGACGCTGCCGTCTTACCCGGCTCACACACTGCTTGAACGCATAAAAGCGGAACGCCTGAACGCGCTGGTGGTCAGCAGTGGACAGGGGTTTGAACATTTGCAGCAGTTGGCAGGTGATGCCTGGCCCCAACTGAGCGGTATGACATTGTTTGTTCCAAGCCCTCGCGTTGCGCAGATTGCGCGCGATGCCGGGGCCAAAAACGTTGTGGATTGCCGTGGCGCGAGCGCTACGGCTTTGCTGGCGGCGCTACGGGCACATCCCGTACCTGCTTTCTAACGCAAAGGATGGATACGTGAGCGAAACAGTCTTGCCAAAAGAACACGTGCAGCCCGCGCCAGAAGCGCCGGTTGAAAAACCTGTCATCAAGCCTGAGCGCCGGGGCAATGGTCTGGCCGCCTTCGCGCTGTTGCTCGGCGCTGCCGGCATCGCGGTCGGCGGTTGGGCGGTGTGGCAGATGCGCCATCTGGAAGCCAGCACTGCCGAGCAGTTGGCAGAAGTGCAGGCGCTGGGCGCACAAACGCTGTCGATCAAACAAAGTGAGCAGCAACTGCTGACGCGGCTCAACCAGTTGCCTTCGGCCAACGATCTGGATAACCAGCGTCAGTTGGTGGTGCAACTGCAAGGCGATCAGCAACGCTTGAATCAACGCCTTGAGACCGTGCTGGGGGCGAGCCGCAAAGACTGGCGCCTGGCCGAGGCCGAGCACTTGTTGCGTCTGGCCAGCCTGCGCTTGTCAGCGCTGCAAGACATCAGCAGTGCTCAGGCGTTGGTGCAGGGCGCCGATGACATTTTGCGCGAGCAGAATGATCCGGGTTCGTTCGCTGCCCGCGAGCAATTGGCCAAGAGCCTCGCCGCCTTGCGCAGCGTCGAACAGCCAGACCGCACGGGTGTGTTCCTGCAGTTGGCGGCCTTGCGTGATCAAGTGTCGCAACTCACCGCGCTGGCGCCCGAGTTCAAGGACTCCGGTGATTCATTGCTGGGCCTGACCGCCGATGGCGACGGGGCAAGCCGCTGGGAGCAATGGTGGGATGAAATCTCCCATTACATCCGTATCGACTTCAATGCCGACAAAAACGTGCGGCCGTTGCTGGCAGGGCAAAGCCTGACCCAAGTGCGTCTGGCCTTGAGCCTGGCGCTGGAGCAAGCGCAGTGGGCTGCGCTTAACGGCCAGGCCTTGGTCTACACCCAGGCCTTGGCGCAGGCGCAAGAGGTGCTCAAAGGCAACTTCAACCAGGACAACGCGCAAAGCAAAAAAATGCTGGAGCAAGTGGTTGAGCTGAGCAAACAGCCGGTCACGGTCAAGACGCCGGACCTGGCGGGCACCCTGAGTGCGATGCAGGCCTACCTTGAGCGTCGGCATGTTGAGGCTGACGAACCGGGTCGTGCGGCTGCCAAACCGGCCGAGGAGGCCCGCCCATGAAGCGTCTGTATGTGATTGTGTTCTTGTTGATTGCGGCCGCTGCGTGCGTCGGCCTGGCAATCTCCGAGGACGCAGGCTACGTGCTGGTGGCTTACAAAAACTTCCGCTACGAATCCAGCCTGTGGGCGTCTCTGGCTGTGCTGGTGATCCTGTGGCTGGTGATCTGGGGCATCAAGCTGTTGGTTGAGCTGTTCAGCGTCTCGACTGGCCTGGTCAACCCGTGGTCACGGCGTAACCGCAGCCGTCGTATTCAACTGGCGATCGAACAAGGCCAGATGGACCTTGCCGAGGGCCGCTGGGCCAGCGCGCAAAAGCACCTGACCCGCGCCGCAGAAGCCGAGCGCCAACCGCTGCTGTTCTACCTCGGTGCCGCGCGTGCGGCCAACGAGCTGGGCCGTTACGAAGAGAGCGACAGCCTGCTTGAGCGCGCCCTTGAACGTCAGCCCCAGGCCGAACTGGCGATTGCCCTCAACCATGCGCAGCTGCAAGTTGATCGCGCCGATACCGAAGGTGCCCTCAACACCTTGCAAGCCATGCACGAACGCCATCCGCATAACGTGCAGGTGCTGCGCCAGCTTCAGCGCCTGCACCAGCAGCGCGGCGACTGGTCGGCCCTGATCCGCCTGCTGCCTGAGTTGCGTAAAGACAAAGTCTTGCCTGCCCAGGAACTGGCTGAGCTTGAACGCCGCGCCTGGGGGCAAAACCTTGGCCTGGCGGCGCAGCGCGACACGGGCGGCGAGGCGGGGCTGCAATCGTTGACCCTGGCCTGGCAGCAACTGACCTCGGCACAGCGTCAGGAGCCCACCCTTGTATTGGCTTATGCCGAGCAATTGCGCCGCCTGGGCGCACAGTCCGAGGCCGAAGAAGTGGTGCGCGGTGCGCTCAAGCGCACGTACGACAGCCACTTGGTGCGCCTGTATGGCTTGTTGCGTGGTAGCGACCCGGTCAAGCAATTGCAGACCGCAGAAGGGTGGCTCAAGGCGCACCCGGCGGATGCCAGCTTGCTGCTGACCCTGGGCCGCCTGTGCTTGCAGAACAGCCTGTGGGGCAAGGCGCGGGACTACTTCGAAAGCAGCCTCAAGCTTGAGCGCAACCCAGAAACCTGCGCAGAGCTAGCACGGCTCTTGGCCCAGCTGGGTGATACGGCGCGCAGCAATCAGTTGTTTCAGGAAGGCCTGAACTTGCTGGATGAACGTTTGCTGGCGCTGCCCTTACCGCAATAGAGCGTTTTGTAAACACCCCTGTGGGAACTGTCATCGGCCGTTTTCACAGGGGGGAACCGGATTTTAGGCCGGCTAAGAAATTTCGTACGTTGCCTGCACTAAAGCCTTTCAGCAGTTGTTGGTGATTCCCTACAAGCTTACGGAAGTATCCGTATTGGCTGGCCTTGAAAGGGCTATTGGCTTTCCTCTACCGTACCCGCCTGTCAATTTTGTTACGGAAAAGCCATGTTGTTGGCCTGCTCACGTTTCATATTCCTTTTGGCGTTGGTTGCCAGTGCTGCGGTGCTGGGCGCCTCTCTGTATCTGGAGTACGGGCCCGGACTAAGCCCCTGTTTGCTCTGCCTGGTGCAACGCTATCTGTTACTGGCTTTTTGTGCGGTCAACCTGATCGCCTTTGTCCATGCGCCGCGCGCTATCGGCGTGCTGGTGTATTCATTGGTCAGTATGTTGCTGGCCCTGGCGGGGCTGGCCAGTGCGACCCGCCAGGTGTTGTCCCAGCGGTTACCGGCGCAGCAGTTGATGATTTGTCAGCCCGATTTGGCGCATCTGTGGAACAACCTGTCACTGGGCGATCTGTTTACATCGGTCTACCGCGGGACCGAAGCCTGCGCGCATATCCAGTGGACACTCTTTGACCTGAGCATCCCCGAACTGAGCATGCTGGCGTTTGCCGGTTTGGCGGCGCTGAGTCTGTTCCAGTGGGTGCGCTATTTTTTACCGGGTAAAAAGCCCTGTCCTGCGACCAGAAGTAGCACTTCGTATTAAACGCTTGTATGAACTTTCTCTCGTGCGTACCTTGAAGCAGTTGCTTGGCGGGCATAATCTGGCCCGCACGCATTGTTGGAGTTATGTCGCCCATTGCCGGTGTATCTGCACAGGTTTTGGTCCACACAGGCCCGGCTCAGTCGGGTGGCATGGGCCCACTAGGGAAGAGAGATCATCATGCTCGAAAGATGTAAGAGTGCTCAGGAACGCTTCAACGGTGTTCACCAGTTGGTAGACCGCTGGTTGCATGAGCGCAGTAAGCTTGTGAGCGCTTATGCGGCTGTCATTGATCAGCAGCGCAACCCCAAGCGCGGGCCTCAAAAAGAGTTCTGCCAACTGCTGGTTGATTACGTTTCTGCAGGCCACTTCGAAATTTATGAGCAGCTCAACGAGGAAGCGAAAGCGTTCAATGATGAACGCGGGCTTGCTTTGGCAGAGACCATCTACCCCCGAATCAACGTCATTACCGAAGCAGCGTTAGCCTTTAACGACCACTGCGACGGCAAAGCGCATCGCCCGGATTGCGATAAACTCGCGAGCGAATTCAAAACACTCGGCGCCTTGCTCGACGAGCGTTTTGAGCTTGAAGACTGCTTGATCGAAGTGCTGCACAGCGCGCACAAACAGAAAGAAGCAGCCCAAGCCTGAAACACCATTCGGTAGGAGCGAGCTTGCCTCGCGATCTGTTGATCTTGATCTGGCTTTTGATCTTGATCTAAGAGGCCCCGTTAAACCACGCTGGCCGAACGCAGGTTTTGCGCAGTGGGTAACCCGGCAGGACGCCGGGTTAGTCGCGACACGGCCATGGATGGCCGATCGCGGCGGGCCCACGGAGTAAGGCCTGTGGTGAGGGCATGCCGAGCCACAGCGAGGCCCCGAGGGGTTGGGGCAAAAAGCGTTTGGTTACTTTGCGCTTTCAAAGTGACGCGCCGTAAGGGCGGAACCCTAAGTGGCCGTTGCCGCAGCAATGGATATGTACTCAAACCCTCTCAAATCAAGACCCCCCTCACCCTAGCCCTCTCCCGAAGGAGAGGGAACCGATTGGGGGATGCTGAAGATAGTCGGTGGCCTGTTTGCTGCGCGACAGCGCGGCGTCGAAGACGGGGCGGCACCTCCTACAGATAGTTGTCTTATTGCACCTTCAGCAATTCGATTTCAAACACCAGCGGTGTGTAAGGCGCGATCAAATCCCCTGCGCCTTCAGCCCCGTACGCCTGATTGGACGGTATTACCAGCCGCCATGTCGAACCGGTTGGCATCTGCGCTAACGCCAAGCGCCACCCATTGATCACGCTGTCCAGGCGCAACCACTGTGGCTGCGTGCTCTGATCGAAAACCGTACCGTCCGGCAAACGTCCCACATAGTTCACGTACACCGAACCCTGAGCATCGGGTTTTGCCCCGGCGCCTGCCTTGAGTTCAGTCGCCAAAATGCCGTTGCCCAACTCGCGAACGCCGGTTTTCTGTTTTTCTTTTAATAAAAAATCACGCTCGGCGTTCAGTGCAACTTCGCTCTGCGGTTGCGCGGGCTCGGCATCGATTTGTGCCTGATGCGCAGCCAATATCTGCTCGATTTTTTCATCACTCAGCGCTAACGGCTTGCCTTCATAAGCGCTGCGCAAACCGTCGATCAAGGCCTGGATCTGAAGTTGCGGCACGTCTTCGCGCAAACGCTCGCCAAGGCTCGCACCCAAGCTGTAGGCCAGGTCGTGCGCGGCTTGCGGGCTTTGCGCCGGGGCCGCATGAGCCGAACAGGCAACGCACAACAAGGTCAATAAAAGGGCACGCGACATGGGCAGTCTCCGGTCTTCAGTGCGAGCGATTATGCCTGTGCGAGCACGATTGTTTGGGAGAAATATCGGGGGGCTTTAATAAACGCAGAAGTGGCCAAAAAATTTATCTGAACAGGCCGCTAAAAAGTGATCTGGCACAAGTTTTCCGGCGCTATGCAACCCACTGCTATGGTTAGTGTCAACATGATCTAGCGGCGGTTCTTACAGAGGTCTAGTATGAGCCGCACTCACTTCAGCCAGGAGGTAAACCATGTCGGCCAACAAGAAGTCTGTTAATACGCCGTTGCACTTGCTCCAACAACTCTCAGGCAGCCTGCTTGAGCATTTGGAAAGCGCCTGTTCCCAAGCGCTGGCTGATGCTGAGAAGTTGCTCGCCAAGCTTGAAAAACAGCGCGGCAAAGCTCAGGAAAAACTGCACAAGGCGCGTGAAAAACTGCAAGAAGCCGCTCACGCTGGCAAGTCCAAGGCACAAGCCAAAGCCAAGTCTTCCGTGAAAGAACTTGAGCAACTGCTGGACTCGCTCAAAGACCGCCAAACCGAAACGCGCGCTTATATCCAGCAACTCAAGCGTGATGCTCAAGAAAGCCTCAAGTTGGCCCAAGGCATTGGCCGGGTTAAAGAGGCCGTTGGCAAGGCCCTGACGGCTCGCACCGCCAAGCCTGCTGCCAGCGCTAAAAAGCCTGCGGCCAAAGCACCGGTTGCCGCCAAGGCACCTGCTAAACCTGCTGCCAAGGCTCCAGCCAAAGCGCCAGCAGCGGCCAAGCCTGCGGCTAAAACCGCTGCGGCAAAACCTGCTGCCAAAGCCCCTGCCGCCAAACCGGCCGCGGCTAAAGCGCCAGCCGCCAAACCAGCGACAGCTCGCACTGCTGCTGCAAAACCTGCAGCCAAACCTGCCGCCGCTAAACCTGCTGCTGCCAAAGCCCTTGCATCCGCAGCCGCCAAGCCAGCGGCCAGAACCCCGGCGGCCAAGCCCGCAGCGGCCAAACCTGCTGCTGCAAAACCAGCGGCTAAACCTGCAGCGGCCAAACCGGCTTCTACTGCGGCCAAGGCACCTGCCAAGCCAGCGGTTAAACCTGCGGCCAAACCCGCTGCCAAGCCAGCCGTGAGAAAGCCAGCTGCCGCAAAACCAGCTGCCAAGCCTGCGGCAAAACCTGCGACTGCGCCTGCAACCACAGCAACCACCGCAACCGCAGCGCCAACACCGGCCGCGGCACCTGCTGCAGCGACACCCGCAACGCCGGCGACAACCTCTACCAACGCTTCTTAAGCGTGGTTGATTGCGGCGCGCAGCGTTTGCAGCGCGCCGTGATCAGGGTGTTCAACCTGGCTGACCAGTCTTTGTAGCCAGTCGCAGGTGTCATGCGATTGCGCTGGCAACCAGCCCAGGGTTGCCGCCTCCAGACGTCGCAACAACGTCCGCTCTGCCTCCAGCTCCAAGCCTTTGATCAGCCCGCGTAACGCAGACAGTTCGTCATCGTGCGTGGCCGCTTCGCGCCATTGCGTGCGTAATTGGCGCAAGGGCTGCACGACGTCGCGTTGCCAAGGCTCGGCGCAGGCCCGCAAGCACTCAAAACGCGCCTCATCGCAGGCGATACGCCGGTGTTCCAGCCACGCTGCGCACAGCAGCAGGCACACATCCAGGCCCTGGCTTTGCAGGCTTAAACAGGCGTGTTCAATGCCGGGCAGGGCATAGACCTTCAAACAGTAATTCCACAGATCGGTCTGCATAGTGCAATTCGCGCCAGTTGAGAGGGAAGCTGGTAGACTCCGCGGCCATTATGATCCGACTTCAGAACCTGACTTTACAGCGTGGCCCTCAGCGTCTGCTAGAAGACGCCGAGCTGACCCTGCACGCCGGCCACAAAGCCGGTTTGGTCGGCGCCAATGGCGCCGGTAAATCCACTTTGTTCGCCTTGCTGCTGGGTGAGTTGACGCCTGATTCCGGGGATTGTCTGCTACCGGCCGACTGGCGGATTGCCCACATGCGGCAAGAAATCGACACCCTCGATCGCATTGCGATCGACTATGTGCTCGATGGCGACCAGCGCTTGCGCGAGGTGCAAGCCAATCTTGCCCAGGCTGAGGCCGCCCACGACGGTGCCGCGCAGGCGCGCTGGCATGCCGAACTGGACAGCGCCGACGGTTACACCGCCGATGCCAGGGCGCGCAAAATGCTCGCCGGGCTGGGGTTTACCAACGAGCAAATGGACCGCCCGGTCGCCGACTTCTCCGGCGGCTGGCGGATGCGCCTTAACCTGGCCCAGGCCCTGATGTGCCCGTCCGACCTGTTGTTGCTCGACGAACCGACCAACCACTTGGACCTCGACGCCATTTTGTGGCTCGAAGACTTCCTCAAAAGCTACCCCGGCACCATGCTGCTGATCTCCCACGACCGGGATTTCCTCGACGCCGTGGTCGATAACATTGCACACGTCGAACAGCGCAAAATCACCCTCTATCGCGGGGGTTACAGCGCCTTTGAACGTGCCCGCGCCGAGCGTCTGGCCCAGCAACAACAGGCCTACGAGAAGCAGCAGGCGCAACGTGCGCACATGGAAAGCTACATCGCCCGTTTCAAGGCCCAGGCCACCAAGGCCCGTCAGGCACAGAGCCGCATCAAGGCCCTTGAGCGCATGGAAGAACTGAGCGCGGCCCATGTCGACTCACCGTTCAACTTCGTGTTCCGTGAAGCGGTCAAACTCTCCAGCCCGTTGCTCGACTTGTCGGACGCGCGCCTGGGGTACGGCGACAAAACCATCCTTGAGAAGGTCAAGCTGCAACTGGTGCCGGGTGCCCGTATCGGCTTGCTCGGCCCGAACGGTGCCGGTAAGTCGACCCTGATCAAAAACCTGGCGGGTGAGCTGGTTCCGCTGGCGGGGCGTCTGGCCCGTGGCGAAAACCTCTCGGTCGGTTACTTTGCCCAGCATCAACTCGACTCACTGGACTCCAAGGCCAGCCCGTTGCTGCACTTGCAGCGTCTGGCGCCGACCGAGCGTGAGCAAGTGTTGCGTGACTTCCTCGGCGGGTTCGACTTCCGTGGGGCGCGCATCGACGAGCCGGTGCTGAACTTCTCGGGCGGTGAAAAAGCCCGTCTGGCCCTCGCGCTTATCGCGTGGGAACGCCCGAACCTGTTGCTGCTCGACGAACCGACCAACCACCTTGATCTGGAAATGCGCCTGGCCCTGACCATGGCCTTGCAAGAGTTCAGTGGTGCGGTACTGGTGGTGTCTCACGATCGTCACTTGCTCAAAAGCACCACCGACGAGTTCTTGCTGGTGGCCGATGGCAAAGTCCAGGAGTTCGATGGCGACCTCGACGACTACGCCCGTTGGCTGGCTGATTACCGCCTGCGCAATGCGCCGGTGAGCAACACCGTAATCAACCCGGACAAGACCGATAAAAAGGCTCAGCGGCAGGCGGCGGCTGCGTTGCGTCAGCAACTGGCACCGCACAAGCGTGAAGCCGACAAGCTCGAAAGCGAGTTGGGCAAGGTCACTGAAAAGCTCGCCCGGATCGAGACCAGCCTCGGTGACAGCGGCGTCTACGAGGCGGCGCGCAAAGACGAACTGCGTGAGTTGCTGGCCGATCAGGCCAAGCTCAAGGTGCTCGAAGGCCAGCTCGAAGAGCGCTGGATGGAAGCCCTGGAAGTGCTTGAGACCTTGCAAGCCGAACTTGAAGCCCTGTCCTGATGGAGTCGCTCAACTTACCCGTACCGGCCGAGTTGATCGCGCCCCTGTGGATCGGCGTGCAGATCTTGCTGATCCTGCTGGCGGGGTACTTCCTGCAGCGCGTGGTTGCACGTTTTCTGACCCGCCTGGGCGAGCGTTACCCTTTGCCGTCGCAGTTGCTGTTGCCGCTGCGAGGCGGGTTGCGCTGGTTCATCATGGGCAGCGCGGTCATTTTCGTCCTCGAGCGCCTGGGCGTTTCGGCCACGGTGTTGTGGACCGCGCTGTCAGGCTTCGTGGCGGTGGCGGCAATTGCCTTCTTCGCCATGTGGAGCGTGTTGTCCAATCTGCTGTGCGCGGTGTTGATCTTTACCGTGGGGCCGTTTCGCATTGGCGACGTGGTGGAGTTGCTCGATACCCTCGACAAGCCGGGGGTCAAAGGTCGCGTCGTGGCCATCAACCTGCTGTACACCACCCTGGTTGAGCCTGCCGAAGCCGGCAGTGGCAGCAGCATGGTGCAAGTCCCCAACAGCTTGTTCTTCCAGCGCTCCGTGCGCCGCTGGCGCGAAGGCGATCTGTAAGGCCCCATAACTTTGTAGGAGCTGCCGCAGGCTGCGATCTTTTGATCTTCAAGCAACGTCAAAAGATCGCAGCCTCCGGCAGCTCCAACGGTTTGGATTTAAAAACATCTGGTTAATTTTCAGCCCGCGCATTAGCTTAAGGACTTGTTACAGTTTTTGTCCGAGGTGTGCGATGTCGCTGGAAACGTGGTTGGCCTTTTTCGCTGCTTGCTGGGTCATTAGCCTGTCGCCTGGCGCAGGCGCCATTGCGTCGATGTCGTGCGGCCTGCAATACGGCTTCTGGCGCGGCTATTGGAATGCGCTGGGCCTGCAACTGGGTCTGGCCCTGCAAATCTTCATTGTCGCCGCCGGTGTCGGTGCCATCCTCGCCGCGTCGTCCACCGCCTTCTACGCGATCAAATGGTTTGGCGTGGCCTACCTCGTTTACCTCGCCGTTAAACAGTGGCGAGCCTTGCCGTCCGACCTCAGCGACGACTCGGCCATCCGCCCCATCGGTAAACCGCTGGCGCTGGTGTTTCGTGGCTTTCTGGTGAATGTCAGCAACCCCAAAGCGCTAGTGTTCATGCTCGCGGTGCTGCCGCAGTTTGTGAACCCGAACGAGCCGTTGGTGAGCCAGTACCTGACCCTGGGTGTGACCATGATCGCCGTCGATTTGATCGTCATGGCCGGTTACACCGGCTTGGCGTCCAAGGTCTTGCGCCTGCTGCGCACGCCCAAACAGCAGCGCCGCCTGAACCGCACCTTTGCCGGTTTGTTCGTGGGTGCCGCAGGGTTTCTGGCGACGTTGCACCGCGCCACCACCTAAAAATCTTGAGTCGCGGTCATTGGAAGTGAACAATGTGTTACTTCTCATTTCCACCCGGATCTTTCAATGACCGCCCGATCGCGCTGTTTGGCCTGGCTGATGGTGCCAGTGCTCGCGTTGTGCAGCCTCGCTGTTTCAGCCAATTCCCCAGAAGGTGCTTCCCAAGCGTTGCACCTTATTGACTACATCGGAGCGGACTATCCGCCTACGGTCGAAGACGGCAAAGTCATCGACGAAACCGAGTATCACGAACAGTTAGAGTTCCTCACCGTCCTCAAGGGCCTGATTGCTGACTTGCCTGAACGCCCTGAGCGTGTGGAGTTGGCGCAGGGTGTTGAGGCCTTGCAATCGGCCATTGAACAGCGCGAAGACGGCGCCAAGGTCGCCCGTGAAGCGCGCCAGTTAGGGGCCAAGCTGGCGGTCGCTTACGAAGTCAGCCAAGCGCCGGTGATTACCCCGGATCCTGCACGCGGTGAGCCGCTCTACGCTTTGCATTGCTCGGTGTGCCATGGTGCCACCGGCGCCGGGGACGGCCCGGCCAGCATGGGCATGACCCCGCCACCGGCCAACCTGCGCGATGCTGCGCGTCTTGACCGCCTGAGCCTCTACGCGATTTTCAACACCTTGGCGCTGGGCGTTGAAGGCACCGACATGCCTGCTTTTGCCGACCAACTGGACGACCGTCAGCGCTGGGACCTGGCCACCTATGTGGCGGGCCTGAGTGCAGACCCAGCGGCGGCTAAAGCAGACAAAACCTACGACCTCGCTGAATTGGCCCGTCAGACCCCCGGCGAAGTGCTGGCCGCAGAAGGTCCGCAAGCCGCTGCCACGTTCCGCGCACAACGGGCGCAGCCGCCGCAGGTCAAGCGCGGCCCGGCGCAGTTGCTCGATTACACCAGCCAAACCTTGGACAAAAGCCTGGCGGCCTATCGCGAGGGCGATCGTGAGCAAGCCTACGACTTGTCTGTAGCGGCGTATCTGGAAGGCTTTGAGCTGGTAGAAAGCTCGCTGGACAACGTCGACAGCAGCGTGCGTAAAACCACCGAAAAAGCCCTGATGGCGTATCGGCAATCGCTGCAAGACGGCTTGCCAATCGAACAGGTCGAGCAGCGTCTGGACGCGGCCAAAGCCTTGCTCAAAGAGTCTGCCGGACTGCTGGGTAGCGATGGCTTGAGCTGGTCCCTGAGCTACATTTCGGGTTTGTTGATTCTGCTGCGTGAAGGCCTGGAAGCGATTCTGGTGCTGGCGGCGATCCTCGCCTTCTTGCGCAATACCGGCCAGCAATCGGCGGTACGCAGCGTCAACATCGGCTGGGGCCTGGCTTTGGTCGCGGGCTTGGCCACGTGGGCGCTGGCCGCCTATGTGATTGACGTCAGCGGCGCCCAGCGCGAACTGCTCGAAGGCTGCACCGCGCTGTTTGCCAGCGTCATGGTGCTGTGGCTCGGCGTGTGGATGCACGACCGCCGCCACGCCGATGCCTGGCAGGACTACATCAAAAGCAGTTTGGTCAGCGGCGGCGGGCGGTTTGGCTTTGCGGTGCTGGCGTTCTTCTCGGTGTACCGCGAACTGTTCGAAGTAATCCTGTTCTACGAAACCCTGTGGCTGCAAGCGGGCCCGGCCGGGCATGACGCCGTACTGGCGGGCGGCGCCACGGCGCTGGTGCTGCTGATCGGCCTGGCGTGGATCATCCTGCGCGGCTCAGCCAAATTACCACTGGGCGTGTTCTTCGGCATTAACGCCGCGCTGCTGTGCGCCTTGTCCGTCGTCTTCGCCGGCCATGGCGTCAAAGCTCTGCAGGAAGCCGGAATCTTTGGCACACGACCTGTGCCTTTCTTCGAGTTCGACTGGCTCGGCATCCACGCAGACGCCTACTCGCTCAGCGCACAAGCCATCGCCATCCTCGCGATCATCGTGCTCTACAGCCGTAGCAGACTGGCTGAAAAACGTCGGGAACAGGCTTCTTAAACAGGGGTGGGAGCGAGGCTTGCCCGCTCCCACCGTTTTTTGTTGCTTATTATCAGGAGCTACCCCATGCGTGTCTGGATCGACGCAGACGCTTGCCCCAAGGCTGCGAAGGATCAGGTCATCAAGTTTGCGCTCAAGCGTCAGTTTGAGGTGGTGCTGGTGGCCGGGCAGAGTCAGGTCAAGCCGACGTATACGTTGGTCAAGCTGATTGTGGTGCCCAGTGGCCCGGATGCGGCGGATGACTATTTGGTCGAGCATGCCGTGCCCGGCGAGTTGGTGATTTGCAGCGATGTGCCGCTGGCTGACCGGCTGGTGAAGAAGGGCGTGGCAGCGCTGGACCCGCGCGGCAAAGAGTTTGACGCGCAGAACATGGGCGAGCGTCTGGCGGTGCGTAATTTGTTTACCGATCTGCGTGAGCAAGGCCAGGTCGGCGGCGGGCAGGGTGCTTATGGCGAACGCGACAAGCAGGCGTTCGCCAATGCACTGGACCGGATTCTGACCCGGCTCGCGCGGGGCTGATTACGCGTGCTGGGTCAGTTCCAGGACGCGGTCAACCATTTTGTTGATGCCAGAAGCCGCTTCGCTGATGGACTGAGCCAGCATGTAGGCCGGGGTGCTGACCAGTTTGCGGGCTTTGTCTTCGACGATGTCAGAGACTTCACATTCCTGGTGGGTGCCGCCCATTTTTTCTACCGCAGCAGCGGTGTCTGCGTCTTTACCGATGGTGCAGGTCACGCCAGGGCCGTAGATTTTGGCGGCAATGGCCGGGGAAATGCACATTAAACCGATCGGTTTGCCCGCTTCGGCAAAGGCTTCAGCCAGGGCCAGAACATCGGGTTGAACGCTGCAGGCAGCGCCTTCAGTGGCGAAGCTAGAAAGGTTTTTGGCGGCGCCAAACCCGCCGGGTACGATCAGCGCGTCAAAGTCGTCCACCTTGGCTTCTCGAATGTCCTTGATCTCGCCACGGGCGATACGCGCCGACTCGACCAGCACATTGCGCGACTCGGGCATTTCTTCGCCGGTCAGGTGGTTGATGACGTGCAGTTGCGCAATGTTCGGCGCAAAGCATTGCACGTGGGCGCCACGCTGACTGAGGCGCAGCAGGGTGATCACGCTTTCGTGGATTTCGGTGCCGTCATAGACGCCACAGCCGGAAAGAACAACGGCAATATTTTTGGTGGTCATGGTGGGTCTCCTTGTTCGTGGCGTTACTGTCTCTTTATTTGGCAACTGATGCCAGTGGGAGGTTCCGCGATCACGCAGGCGCTGCGGTGCAGCGCCCAAGGAGAGGGTGTGTGCGAGCGCACACACCGGCTTATTCCGCAGGTGGGGTGTTGACTTCAGCGGCTTTGTTTTTTTCTTCCAGCGCGGTCTGTTTGGCCAGGCGCGCGTTTTTGAAGCGCCGGCGCAGCCACAGGCAGCCGCCCAGCACCAGCAAGGCGCCCAGTACCCACAGCTCGTACTTTTTAACGCTGCCCAGCAGGCCTTCAAGCACGGCACCAAAGTGGTAGGCGGCGGTGGCCAGGGCAACGGCCCAAATGGCGGCACCAATCCCGTTGAGCAGCAGGTAGCGGCCCGGCGGGTAGCCTGAAAGGCCAATGGCCACGGGCATGACGGTGCGCAGACCGTACACAAAGCGGAAGCTCAAGACCCAGATGTCCGGGTGCTTGCGGATATGCTCCAGCGCCTTGTCGCCCATGAGTTGCCAGCGCGGTTTGCGCGCCAACAATTTGCGGCCGTGTTTGCGCCCCAGGAAGTACCACAGCTGGTCGCCGGCATAACTGCCGAGGAACGCCACGATCATGACCAGTTTAAGGTCCATGTATCCGCGGAACGCCAAGAAGCCTGCGAGAACCAGGATGGTCTCACCTTCAAAGAACGTCCCTAGAAACAGGGCGAAGTAACCGAATTCTTGAAGAAATTGTTGGAGCATTGTCTGGATGCTGGAGAAATGAACGCGCAGCCTACGCCTTAAGGGACGTTCAGGAAAGTATCGAACTGTGTCTTCTCATGAACAATTCCTACAAATCGTAAGTATTTGACCTACATCATAAGGGTTGTCATCTAGGATTCATGACACGTTGCTATAACGGTCGCGCGCGACGCATTTAAAAATCTGTAGCCGCTGCCGCAGGCTGCGATGGGTTGCGCAGCAGCCCTGTTTTAAAAGCCAAGGCCCTGCGGTCCTTATCGCAGCCTGCGGCAGCGACTACTTGTACGGCAGTTGCAGAACAAAATTGACAAAAAGCCCTCTAATCGGCTCCAGCCCGCATAAAGCGCCTCTGAGCGGTTTAAACCCATTGGCGTTGGTGGCATTCTGGCAGCTTGATTGCACGCGCCGCTAAACGGTCACGAGAGTCAAACCCGCTCTTACAGGAACATTCAATGAATACCGAAGGACAGACAGAACTCGTTGCTACTGAGGCTGAGCCCATTGTGGAGCAGGCCACTGAGACACCGCCCGTGCCGGAAGCTCACGCACCTGCTGCGCCTGAAGCGCCAGCGGCGGCGCAGCCAGCCATTGCCATTCCGGGTCTGGATGACAGCAGCCTGTATATCCACCGCGAACTCTCGCAGTTGCAATTCAACATCCGGGTGCTTGAGCAGGCGCTGGATGAGTCCTACCCGCTGCTTGAGCGGTTGAAGTTCCTGTTGATTTTCTCCAGCAACCTGGACGAATTCTTCGAAATTCGCGTGGCGGGCCTGAAGAAACAAATTACCTTCGCCCGCGAACAAGCGGGCGCCGATGGCTTGCAGCCGCACCAGGCGCTGGCCCGGATCAGCGAGCTGGTACACGGCCACGTTGATCGCCAATACGCGATCCTCAACGACATTCTGCTGCCCGAGCTTGAAAAGCATCAGGTGCGCTTTATCCGTCGCCGTTACTGGAACACCAAGATCAAAGTCTGGGTGCGCAAGTTCTTCCGCGATGAAATCGCGCCGATCATTACCCCGATCGGTCTCGACCCGACGCACCCGTTCCCGCTGCTGGTGAACAAGAGCCTCAACTTTATCGTTGAGCTTGAAGGCATTGACGCCTTTGGCCGCGATTCCGGCCTGGCGATCATCCCGGCGCCGCGCTTGTTGCCACGTGTGATCAAAGTGCCTGAAGAGGTCGGTGGCCCAGGCGACAACTACGTGTTCCTGTCGTCGATGATTCACGCCCACGCCGATGACCTGTTCCAGGGCATGAAGGTGAAGGGTTGCTACCAGTTCCGTCTGACCCGTAACGCCGACCTGGCCGTGGACACCGAAGATGTAGAAGACTTGGCCCGTGCCCTGCGCGGCGAGCTGTTCTCGCGTCGCTACGGCGATGCGGTGCGTCTGGAAGTGGCCGACACCTGCCCGAAACACCTGTCGGACTACCTGCTCAAGCAGTTCAACCTGCAAGAGACCGAGCTGTACCAGGTCAACGGCCCGGTAAACCTCACGCGTCTGTTCAGCATCACCGGTCTGGACAGCCACCCGGAGCTGCAATACACGCCGTTCACCCCGGCGATTCCGAAGCTGTTGCAGAACAGCGAGAACATTTTCAGCGTGGTCAGCAAGCAGGACATCTTGCTGCTGCACCCGTTTGAGTCCTTCACCCCGGTGGTCGATCTGCTGCGTCAGGCGGCCAAAGACCCGCATGTACTGGCTGTGCGCCAGACCCTGTACCGCAGCGGCGCCAACTCTGAAATCGTCGATGCGCTGGTTGATGCCGCGCGTAACGGTAAAGAAGTGACCGCGGTGATCGAATTGCGTGCGCGGTTTGACGAAGAGTCCAACCTGCAACTGGCCAGCCGTCTGCAAGCGGCAGGTGCAGTGGTGATCTACGGCGTGGTGGGCTTTAAGACCCACGCCAAGATGATGCTGATTCTGCGCCGTGAAGCGGGCGAGATCGTGCGTTACGCGCACTTGGGTACGGGCAACTACCACGCCGGTAACGCGCGCCTGTACACCGACTACAGCTTGCTGACGTCGGATGATGCGCTGTGCGAAGACGTCGGCAAGTTGTTCAGCCAACTGATCGGCATGGGTAAGACCCTGCGCATGAAAAAGCTCCTGCATGCGCCGTTTACCCTGAAAAAAGGCATGCTCGACATGATTGCCCGCGAAACGCAGTTCGCGTTAGAGGGCAAGCCTGCGCACATCATCGCCAAGTTCAACTCGCTGACCGACCCGAAAATCATCCGCGCCCTGTACAAGGCCAGCCAGTCCGGCGTGCGCATTGATCTTGTGGTGCGTGGCATGTGCTGCTTGCGTCCGGGCATTCCGGGCGTCTCGCACAACATCCACGTGCGCTCGATCATTGGCCGCTTCCTGGAGCACACACGGGTGTTCTACTTCCTCAATGGCGGCGAAGAGCAGATGTTCCTGTCGAGTGCTGACTGGATGGAGCGCAACCTCGATAAGCGTGTCGAGACGTGCTTCCCGGTAGAGGGCAAAAAGCTGATTCTGCGGGTCAAGAAGGAGCTGGAATGCTACCTGACGGACAACACCCATAGCTGGAGCCTGCAGTCTGACGGCCGTTACGTGCGCAACACGCCGACCGGCAACCAGAACCCGCGCAGCGCCCAAGCGACCCTGCTGGAGCGCCTGAGCCTGCCGGTACTGACCGTCAGCACCGGCCCGTCGGTGTAAACCCTCCATAAACCTGTGGGAGCGGGCTTGCTCGCGATTCAGGCGGCGCGGTGTTTCAAACAAACCGCGTCGATCCCATCGCGAGCAAGCC
>NZ_JASCPQ010000060.1:0-34277 GCF_029959305.1 Pseudomonas sp. PS01297 | reverse complement strand
GCAATCGTTGGTTACATCTTTGATTTCTCGCGGAGTAACTTGTGATGCTGATAATCTTTTTGACTATCAGTCTGACTCCACAAGCACCCACACGAATTGCTTGATTCAGTTGTTAAAGAGCGGTTGGCTAAGCTTTCGCTCAACCGAGGCGCGCATTCTACAGCAGCCTCTGTTGCTGTCAAGCGGTTATTTTAAGATGTTTCCAAAGTTTCCTTTGTAACATCAACCACTTGCGCTTTCGATCTCTCGTTAGCGGGAGGCGAATTCTACAGCGTTACACGCTGCTGTCAACACCTTATTTCCTGCTTCGATGAATTGAAGCTGACACCGTCAAAATCATCCAACTCATTGATATACAAGGAGTTTTCCGTTTCGACTGCGCCGGAAGTGGTGCGAATTATAGGCCGCTATAATTCTTAGTCAAGGGTTAATTAACGCTCTCTATATATAAGACAAATTCAAAAGCATATTGCGCACTATATTGCACACTGCACGCCACTTGAGCATGATGCCTGACCTTTACACACTTATCGCCCAGGCATACCCCGCAATGACACAGTCCTCTCGTAGCCTCGTATCGACGCTATTACCTGTTGGCCTACTCCTTATCGCCATGGCCTCAATCCAATCAGGTGCGTCGCTCGCAAAAAGCATGTTCCCCGTTGTGGGCGCGCAAGGCACGACAACCCTGCGCTTGATATTTGCCAGCATCATCATGCTACTGATACTGCGCCCCTGGAGAGCCAAGCTCACCGCCAAATCGCTCAAGACCGTCATTGTTTACGGTATAGCGCTAGGCGGCATGAACCTGCTCTTCTATATGTCACTGCGTACCGTCCCGCTGGGGATTGCAGTTGCACTTGAATTCACAGGCCCGCTGGCGGTCGCTATCTTCTCTTCACGCAAGGCAATCGACTTTGTGTGGATAGGCCTGGCAATTACCGGGCTTTTACTGCTTATCCCTATAGGAGAAGGCGCACAAGGCATCGATCTTGTCGGCGCAGCCTATGCACTCGGAGCTGGCGTGTGTTGGGCGCTGTATATCCTCTTCGGGCAGAAAGCAGGCGCAGATAACGGCGTCCAGACAGCAGCCTTGGGCGTCATTATTGCGGCACTGTTTATTGCCCCCGTGGGCATTGTTCATGCAGGCAGCGCGCTATTGACCCCAGCCCTGATCCCGATCGCCCTTGCTGTCGCGTTATTGTCCACTGCCCTGCCCTACACGTTAGAGATGATCGCTCTTACGCGCATGCCTACCCGTACGTTTGGAACCCTGATGAGTATTGAGCCTGCCTTTGGAGCGCTGTCGGGGCTACTGTTTCTGCATGAGGTTCTGTCTGTCACACAATGGATAGCTATCCTGTGCATTATCATGGCCTCGGTCGGCGCGACCCTCACAATGCGTGGTCACTCAGCACCTGTCAGCACAGACAATTAGTCACCTATTTGACACAGTTCTGGTAATTGACTCTCATTTAGAGGATGTTTATAGGCCGAATGTGTCACTTGGGGCGATTCCGGATAAGGACATCCAAAGGAGCAACTGAATGATCAACCGCTCACCGCACCACGTAAATCTGACGTAAACGCTTTAAGGACAGGAATGAAACGATTTTTGGTAGTTTTGGCCGTGCTCATGATCTCCGGCTGCGCTGCGACCTCCGAAACCGCCGTCAAACGTGGCAAGCGTGGCTTGCACATCAACTGCTCTGGTTTATCGTCGTCTTGGGATAAATGCTACGCGGAGGCCGTAAAGGCGTGCGGAGACAAGGGATACCGAGTTGTTGCCAAGTCAGGCGATGGCACTGAAGAACCTGGGGATTACCCTTTCGGATTGAACCCCGCCGGCTATACCAGTCGCAGCATGATCGTCCTTTGCAGATAACAGCCCAAGTCTCTGTCACGTAACCCACTCAGTCGAGTACGTGACAGAGCGCCCTCGCACTTTAAGAAAGTGCTGCTGTTCGAGCCTGCAACCACGCTAAAGCATCACCTTCAAGCAATGGGCTCAACCGCTCACTAACCTGCTCGTGATAATCATTAAGCCACTCAAGCTCCTCATGCGTCAGCAGAGAAGCTTCAAGGCAACGCGTATCAATCGGGCAGAGCGTCAGGGTTTCAAACTTGAGAAACTCACCAAACTCCGAGACGCCAGCCTCGCGATTCAACACCAGGTTCTCAATTCGCACGCCCCAACGACCTGGGCGATATGTACCCGGCTCAATTGACGTAATCATGCCGGGCTGCATCGCAGTGTGCGGTGCTGCAGCTGCCTGATAGGCAATTACCTGCGGTCCCTCATGCACGTTCAAGAAGTAACCGACGCCATGCCCTGTACCATGCCCGTAATCAACGTTATCAGCCCAGATCGGTGCCCGGGCGATGCCATCAAGCAAAGGTGACAGAATCCCCTTTGGAAATTGGGCACGCGACAAAGCAATCACACCTTTAAGCACGCGGGTGCAGTCGTGCTTTTGCTCGCGTGAAGGAGTACCGACAGGCACCATGCGAGTGATATCGGTGGTCCCCCCCAGATACTGACCACCCGAGTCGATAAGCAATAAGCCATTCCCCTCAATGACGGCGTGCTCTTGCTCGGTCGCGTGGTAATGCGGCATTGCGCCATTGGCGTTAAAAGCCGCAATGGTATTGAAGCTCAGCGATACAAAGCCCGGGCGACGTGCACGCGCAGCGCTCAACTGCTCATCAATGGTCAGCTCCGTGATGCGCTCATGACCCAAGGCCGCTTCGAGCCAGGCAAAGAACTCGCAAAGCGCAGCGCCATCCTGCTCCATGGCCTGGCGGATGTGAACCGCATCATCAAGGCTCTTTTGCGACTTGGCGAACGTGGTCGGATTCAGCCCCTCAACGAACGTCACCTCACGGTTCACGTTGTTGAGCAAACCGCAAGTGACGCGTGCAGGATCTATCAGCAGCCGAGTTGTTGCCGGCAGCGCAGCCAGAGCCGAATTGATCTCGGTGTAATCACGCAAATTGACGCCATCACGCTTAAGAGTGTCTCGCAGCTCAACACCCACCTTTTCCAGATCAACAAACAACGTCGCCCGATCAGGCTCAATCAATGCAAACGAGACAAAGACCGGGTTAAAAGAAACATCAGACCCACGCAAGTTAAACAGCCAGGCAATATCATCCAGCGTGGCGATAAAGTGCGCATCGGCGTTACGCTGCTTAAGCGTTTCGCGCAGCTTCGCCAACTTGTCTACTCGGCTCACGGTGGCTTGAGGTGGTAAATGTTCATACACCGGCTGTTTAGGCAGCGCGGGACGATCAGCCCACACCAGGCTCAATATATCGATATCGGTACGCAGAACAGCGCTACGCTCTTTGAGCTTGCTCTCCAAAGTGCGCGCGGATGCCAACGCCAGAACAGCACCATCAACCGATACCGTCGCCCCTTGCGGAGCTTGTTCTGCCAACCAGTCCAGAGGGCCTGGCTGGCCAGGTTGCAGCTTGACCAGTTCGATAGTGCTACCGGCAAGCTCTTTGCCAGCTTGCTCCCAGTAACGGCTGTCTGCCCACAACCCGGCAAAGGTCGGGGTCACGATCAACGTACCGACTGAACCGTGAAAGCCTGACAGCCATTGACGCCCCTGCCAGTAGGCAGGCAAATACTCGGAGAGGTGTGGGTCGGCCGAGGGAACCAACAGCGCATAAATGCCGTTCTGCTCCATCAAAGCGCGAGTCCGCGCCAAACGCTGCACCACAGATTCCTGATTCAACGGCTGAATACTCATCCTCTCTCCTGCTGGCCACGGTTGTTTTTCTTCGTCGCGGATAATGGAGCAGTCATCAAGACTGGGCAACCGCCCAAAAAGGTGCAGGCGCTGCAATGGCAGCTTTGATGGCGTTTACCGCGACATCAATGTCCTGCTCGCGGGTAAAACGCCCAAGGCTCAAGCGAATGGTTCTCGCCGCCTTAGCTGCATCATGGCCCACAGCAAGCAGCACGTGCGACGGGGCTTTGCTGGCCGAATTGCACGCCGAGGTTGCCGAGTAGGCCAGCACTGCACTCAGTGCCGAACTATTGAAGTGCCCTTCACCGAACGTCAGGCTCAAGGTATGAGGGATTCGCTGGGTCGGACAACCATTACATTGCACACCCGGCACATCAGCCAATTGCTCAAGCAACCGCTGGCGAAGGCCCTGAATATGCGCAAGCTCCTGGGTAAACGATTCACGGGCAATGGCAAAAGCTGCGCCCATGCCGGCGATCTGATGGGTTGCCAAGGTGCCGGAACGCAGTCCGGACTCATGGCCACCGCCATGGATCTGGGCCTGCAAACGATCTTGCGCACGCGTCCCGACATACAGGGCACCAATCCCTTTGGGACCGTAGAGCTTGTGCCCCGAGAACGACATCAAGTCCACCGCCCACTCTTGCAGGTCGATGGCGACCTTGCCTGCCCCTTGTGCCGCATCAACATGAAACAACGCACCGTGCTCGCGAACCAGTCGCCCGATAGCAGGAACGTCATTCACCGTTCCCAGCTCATTGTTGACCAACATCACCGACACCAGCAGCGTGTCCGAACGCAGCGCAGAACGGACTTTGTCGACACTGACCAGACCATTACTGTCTGGGGTCAGGTACGTCACATCGAAACCTGACGCCTCTAAAAAGTGCGCGGTATCCAACACCGCCTTGTGCTCGATCTGGCTAGTAATGATGTGCCCGCGCGATTCGCGGCTGGCCTGGGCAACGCCCTTCAAAGCCAGGTTATTGGACTCGGTGGCGCCCGAGGTCCAGATGATGTGCTCTGGTTGTGCGTTGACCAACTGCGCAACCTGCTCACGCGCGAGCTCTACCGCCTGCCGGGCAGACTGGCCGAAAGCATGTGAGCCAGACGCCGGATTTCCAAAATTGCCTTCAAAACCCAGGCACTCGACCATCACCTGAATGACACGATCGTCCACAGGCGTGGTGGCGGCGTAATCGAAATAAAGAGGTCGTTTGTTCATTGTGCAAACCCACTGAGCGCATTCCGGAATCAGGCAGTGCTTGATAGCAGAAAAGTGAAACCGCGTGAAAAGCGCGGCATTTAGAAATAACCGATTGAACAGCTCAAACAAAGAGGCAGCGCCGAGAAAACCTGTAGGAGCCTTCCCAAACTCAGCCAAACGCTAATACATAGCCTTATAAAGCGCTAAAAGTAGGGTGTTATGCAAGTCCGATATGCCATAAGGATATATAAATATGGAATTACGTTAGTTTACGGAATATCAAAATCCCCTTATAAAGTCGCCTTCGGCTTTCCTTTTGTGGGCAGAGCCCCCGATAAAAGGAGCTGTCCATTGCAGCTTTTAACATTACCGTCGACTCCGGCACTCGCGACCTCCATAAGGGCCACGGCCCAAGTGTTTGAAGATCCCGTGTCCAAGGCGTTACTGGCTCATCTGCAACAAATAGCTCCCAGCGACGCCAGCGTCTTGATCATTGGCGAAACAGGCACTGGCAAAGAGCTGGTAGCCCGACACATTCATCAACTCAGCCACCGTCATCAGCAGCCTTTTGTCGCCGTCAACTGCGGCGCATTTGCCGAGTCGCTGGTCGAAGCCGAATTGTTCGGTCACGAAAAAGGCGCCTTCACCGGTGCATTAGCGGCCAAAGCGGGCTGGTTTGAAGAGGCTGACGGCGGCACCTTGTTTCTGGATGAAATCGGCGACTTGCCGCTGCCCATTCAAGTGAAACTGCTGCGCGTATTGCAAGAGCAGGAAGTCGTCAGGCTCGGCTCGCGCAAAAGCACGCCGATCAATGTCCGGGTACTGGCAGCCACCAACGTCAACCTTGAGCAGGCCATTGAAGCGGGGCATTTTCGCGAAGACCTCTACTACCGCCTGAATGTTGTGAGCCTGGTGCTGCGCCCATTGCGTGAGCGACCAGGAGATATCCTGCCACTGGCCAGACACTTCCTGCACACCTATCGGCAACGTCTGCAACACGGGCCGTCGACGCTCAGCCCATGCGCCGAAGAAGCCCTCACGCAACACCCGTGGCAGGGCAACATCCGCGAACTGGAAAACGTCATGCATCACAGCTTGTTGCTGTGCCGCAATCAGACCATTTCCGTGCAAGACCTGCGACTGTCCCCTACACGCGTAAGGCGTCAGGAAACACCCGGGCCGTCACACGTGCATTCGCAAGACAGCACCCAGGACCTTCTGCAACGCGCGTTTCGCAGGCTGTTCGAAGAAGAACCCGGTGCCCTGCATGAAACGGTTGAAGACAGCCTGCTGCGCGCCGCCTACGAGTTTTGCCATCACAATCAGGTGCATACCGCCAAACTGCTGGGCTTGAGCCGCAACGTCACACGTACCCGCCTGATCAAGCTTGGCGCCTTATCAGTGAACACCCGCCGCGCTGACTCACCGGCCTCCTCCCCCTATTTGCAACAATCCATCTAGCTAAACAGCAGCAGCCTGGTGACGGCTGCTGCTGAGTCGAACTTATAGAGCAGACGTACTGATCAGCCGTTGCCTGGGCAACCGTTGCCCGTGATAAAAGGCTTGTCGCCGCTTCCTGCGGTTATGGGTAAGATGGCTGCCTCCTTCAGCGCATCGCGCATACGTCCCGCCGAACTAAGTCGACCTCATGCCTTTTGATCTCAGCCTCAGCGTAGATTTGACCACCCTCGCCATTTTGGCCGCCGTTGCATTTGTCGCCGGTTTTATCGACGCGATTGCGGGCGGTGGCGGCTTGCTGACCACCCCTGCCCTGCTGACCGCCGGCCTACCGCCGCACTTGGTATTGGGCACCAACAAATTGAGTTCTACATTCGGCGCAGCCACGGCCAGCTTCACCTTTTACCGGCGCAAACTGTTCCATCCTCGCGAGTGGAAGCTGGCTATTTTCGGCACCCTGACAGGCGCCTTGATCGGCGCTATCGCTGCCCACTACATGCCGGCTGAATGGCTCAACAAAATGCTGCCTGTGATCGTTTTCGGTTGCGGGCTGTACTTGCTGTTTGGCGGCACGCCTAAAACCCCGATCGACAACGACGCACCGATCAAAAAGAAATGGCAACTGCCACAAGGTATTGGCCTGGGTTTCTATGATGGCGTAGCGGGCCCGGGAACCGGTGCGTTCTGGACCGTCAGCAGCATGCTGCTTTACCCCATCGACTTGGTGAAGGCCAGCGGGGTCGCCCGCAGCATGAACTTCGTCAGCAACATCACGGCACTGTCGATATTCATCTTCTCCGGGCATGTGGACTGGATCATCGGTCTGACCATGGGCTTTGCAGTCATGATCGGCGCCTTCTTTGGCGCCCGCAGCGCAATCAGCGGCGGGGCCAAATTCATTCGACCGGTGTTCATCACCGTGGTCCTGGGGCTGACGGTGCGTCTAGCCTGGCAACACTGGTTCGACATGGCCTAAACGCCGCGCCACGTACAGGTCGATGAGATAACGCGCGATCGAGCGCGACGCCGGCAATGGCGGCAAGTGGTGAATGTTGAACCACTGCGCATCTTCAATTTCGTCGGCCTGGGGCACTATGTCACCGCCCGCATACTCCGCATGAAAGCCCAGCATCATCGAGTGCGGGAACGGCCAGCACTGACTGCCCACATACTGAATATTCTTGACCTGGACCTGCACTTCTTCGTGCACCTCGCGAATCAGGCAGTCTTCGGCCGACTCACCCGGCTCAGCAAAACCGGCCAAGGTGCTGTAAACACCTGGCACAAAGCGTGGCGAACGCGCCAGCAAGACTTCATCGCCACGGGTAATCAGCACGATCATGCTCGGTGAAATACGCGGATAGCTGCGCAAGTCACACGGCGCACAATACATCGCCCGCTCCCTCGGCACCTGTGTCATGACCTGCCCGCAACTGCCACAAAAACGGTGCTCACGGGCCCACGTGCCAATTTGCGCAGCGTAACCCAACACCTTGTACAGCGTATGGTCGCCTTGCAGCATAAACGCGCGCAAACCCTGCCACTGGCAGCCCTGAACCTGAGCAGTGCCCTTCAGTTCCAGCAGGTAGACCGGCTCGCCGTCCAGATGGCCAATGCCATGCTCAGCCAAAACCGGCAGGTCCTGACGCTTGAGCCATTCACGTGGAAACAAAGGGCCATTGTCGTCGAGCAAAAAACCCTCTGGGCCACGCGCCACGGCCAAGCCGCCAGCAAAATCGGTGTCCAGTACTGCCGTAGTCCAACGCGAAGTCATCACAACATCCCAAGTCAAGTTGAGGTGCGACGCGGCGACCGCGTCAATCCTGAAATTCAGGCTTTTGTTTGCTCATATGTGCTGCCATGGCCAAACGCAAGTCCGTGGATTGCAACATGGCCGCGTTCCAGGTGGCAACATATTCAAGGCCATCATCGACACGGTGATCGCGCATGTAACCGATCATTTGCTTGGTCCCGCCCACTGCAATCGGCGATTTGCCAGCGATGTCTTGGGCAATGGCCATCACCCCCTCCAGCAAACGCTCATGATCACTGTAGACCCGGTTGACCAGGCCAATACTGCGCGCTTCTTCAGCGTCGACCATGCGGCCCGTATACGCCAGTTCCCGAAGCATGCCGTCACCAATAATGCGCGGCAAACGTTGCAAAGTGCCGACATCGGCGGCCATACCCATGTCGATTTCTTTGATCGAAAACTGCGCATCTGCTGCGGCATAACGCATGTCACAGGCCGCGATCAAATCAATGGCGCCCCCCAGGCAATAACCCTGGACAGCGGCCAGAACAGGTTTGCGGCATTGATCAACAGCATTGAACGAGGCCTGCATTTGCAGGATTTTGCGTCGTAGCAGGCGAGCGTTACGCCCGACATCCTTGCCCAGCTCATTGGCCACCGACGCCAGCAGCATCAAATCAATACCGGCCGAAAAGTGCTTGCCGGCGCCACTGATCACCACCACCCGCACGGCATCGGTTTCATCGATCCACTGAAAAATCTCGATGATCTCAGTCCAGAATGCCGCATTCATCGCATTGACCTTTTCAGGTCGGTTGATCGTCACGTGGGCGATGCTGTCGTTTAACTCAACCGTGAAAGCCTGGTATTCGGACATAACCTGAATCCTTTTTGGGGCGTTGTCGCCGATCAATGAGCGAGCGACTATAACAAGCAGCGCGCCCCGAAAAAGACCGTGATTACGCCAAAAACCGGACAAAGTGGCGTCTTGGATCAGCCATCAAGCTTCAGGACAAAACGCTCAAGTGCCTTCGCCACGCCATCGTCCTCGTTGCTTGCGGTGACATACATCGCCTGCTTGCGGATCGCCTCGTCTGCCTGACCCATGGCAACCGACAGCCCGGCACGCTTGAACATCGCCGGGTCATTGCCTCCATCACCCAAAGCCATGGTGCGCTCCAGCGGCACCCCTAAACGCGCAGCCAAGGTGGCAAGTGCCTCGCCCTTGTTGGCATGCAAGGCTGTCACATCCAGATAAAACGACTGCGAGCGACTGGCCAGCGCCTCGTCACCCAATACACCTTGGAGCTGATGCTCAAGCTCGACCAGCAACGGAGCATTACGACTGGCCGCGACAATTTTGTCGACCCGCTGCAAATAGTCATCAAACTCAGTGACCACCCGCGGAGCAAAGCCCAGCGCATTCTGCTCCTGCGCCACCATGGGCCCATCGGGGTCGCGCAACAACCATTGATCATCGGCAAACACCCAGACTTCAACGTCGTGGTCAGCCAGTACATTCAACGTCGTTTTCACTGCCTTATAGGGCACGGGATGCGTTTGCAGGTAACTGCCATCAGGGTTAACCAGCACCCCGCCGTTAAAGGCAGCCGTTGGCAACTCGATACCCAGCTGTTTGATCTGCTCACGCATGCCTCGCGGCGGTCGCCCAGTGGCCAGCGTGAAGTACACGCCCGCAGCCTGCAGCGCTTTTACCGCCGCCAACGTGCGCGGGCTGATGCTGTGATCGCGTTTGAGCAACGTGCCGTCCATGTCGCACAGCACCAACTGAATCGGCTCTTGCGTCGGCGTGCTCATTCGATGTCCAGCCATACGCGGCCATCGCGGGCCAACAAATCCCTGGCGGCCTGCGGCCCGTCTTCACCGGCTTTGTAGAAGTGTACGTCCGTCTGCTCACGCCAGGCATCGAGAAAAGGCTGCACGCCGCGCCAGCCGTTTTCGATGTTATCGGCCCGCTGAAACAAGGTTTGATCGCCAGTCAGGCAGTCATAAATCAAGGTCTCGTAGCCGGTAGACGGCTGCACCTCAAAGAAGTCCTTGTAGGCAAAACCCAGCTCAATATTGGCCATATTCAGACCCGGACCAGGACGTTTAGCCTGCAAGTCAAACCACATGCCTTCATTGGGCTGGATGCGGATACGCAGATAGTTGGGCTTCAAGCGTTCCACTTCAGTATCGCGAAACTGTGCGTAAGGCGCGGGTTTAAAGCAGATCGCAATTTCGGTGTCACGCGCGCTCATGCGCTTGCCGGTGCGCAGGTAAAACGGCACGCCTACCCAGCGCCAGTTGTCGATCATCACTTTGAGGGCGACAAAGGTCTCCGTGGAGCTGTCTGCGGCCACGTTGTTTTCTTCACGATAACCGGGCACAGGCTTGCCACCCGACTCGCCCGCCGTGTATTGACCACGCACCGAGTTTTTGTGCGCGTCTTCAATCGACCACGGCCGAATCGCGCCAATCACTTTGGCCTTTTCGCCGCGCACCGCATCCGCGCCAAACGCAGCCGGTGGCTCCATCGCCACCATGGCCAACAACTGGAACAGGTGGTTAGGCAACATGTCGCGCAAGGCGCCGGTGTTTTCGTAAAAGCTGCCACGGGTCTCGACCCCGACCGTTTCAGCGGCCGTGATCTGCACGTGGTCGATGTAATGGTTGTTCCAGAACGACTCAAAAAGCCCGTTGGAAAAACGGCTGACCAAAATATTCTGGACCGTTTCCTTGCCCAGATAATGGTCAATCCGGTAGATCTGCTTCTCGCTCATGACACTCAACAGGCAAGCGTTCAAGGCTTGCGCCGTGTCGACATCCGAGCCAAAAGGTTTTTCAATCACTACCCGGCGAAAGGCCTCCGGGGTTTCTTTAAGCAGCCCGCTGGCACCCAGCCGCTGCACCACTTCGCTGAAAAAGCGCGGGGCAGTGGCCAGGTAAAACACCGCGTTGCCCGTGCCACTGGCGAAAATCTTCTGTTCCAGCGCCGCGTAGGTGCTGTCGTCAAGGAAATCGCCCTGCACATAACTGATGTTTTTCGCTAAGCGGGCCCACAAGTCAGCATTCAGGCCCTGACCATCAGGATGGTTGACCTTGCTGGCGGCCTCCGTGCGAATGAAGTCCTCCAGCTTCTTGGCAAAGCCCTCATCACTGATCGCATTGTGGTCAACGCCCACAATGCGTAAGCCATCGTCCAGCAAACCGTCCCGAGTCAAGTTGTACAGCGCCGGCATTAACAAGCGCTTTACCAGATCACCATGGGCCCCAAACAGAAACAGAGTGGTAGGAGGCGCAGGTTTAACGTTGGATTTGCTGGACGGTTCGGTCATTTTTTAGGCGTCTCCACATGGCCGCCGAAACCAAAGCGCATGGCCGACAACAATTTGTCGCCATACAGGCTTTGCTGGCGCGAGCTATAACGGGCAAACAGGGCGTTGGACAGAACAGGCACCGGCGTCGACTGCTCCATGGCAGCCTCGATGGTCCAGCGGCCTTCGCCGCTGTCAGCCACGGCGCCCGAGTAACCGTCCAGCGGTGCGTCAACGGCCAGAGCGTCGGCGGTCAAGTCCAGCAACCAGGACGACACCACACTGCCACGACGCCACACTTCAGCGATATCGCCCAGGTTCAGGTCAAAACGCTGGTCTTCAGGCAGGTTCTCACCGCCTTTCATCTTCATCAGGTTGAAGCCTTCGGCATACGCCTGCATCAAGCCGTACTCGATACCGTTGTGCACCATTTTGACGAAGTGCCCTGCACCCGCCGGGCCTGCGTGGATGTAACCGCGCTCGGCGCGATCGTCATCAGACACACGATCCTTGGTCCGTGGAATATCGCCCAGGCCCGGGGCCAGCGCAGCAAACAGCGGGTCCAGGTGTTTAACCACTTGCGTGTCACCGCCGATCATCATGCAGTAACCGCGCTCCAGGCCCCAGACGCCGCCCGAAGTGCCGACGTCGACATAACGAATGCCTTTTTCAGCCAGCGCTTTGGAACGACGAATATCGTCTTTATAGAAGGTGTTACCGCCATCGATGATGATGTCATCGGCGTCGAGCAGTTGGCTCAGGGTATCGATTGTGTCTTCGGTCGGTGCGCCAGACGGCAGCATGACCCACACAGCGCGAGGCTTGGCCAGGCCAGCCACCAGCGCAGGCAGGTCAGCAACGCCGGTAGCGCCGTCCTGTTCCAGAGCACTGACGAAATCGGTATTGCGGTCAAAAACCACGGTGGTATGCCCATTGAGCATCAGACGCCGTGCGATGTTCCCGCCCATACGGCCCAATCCAATAATTCCCAACTGCATGTACTGTTGCTCCCAACGGCAAATAAATAGGTGTACAGCACCTTAGTTCAGCAATGCTTAAGGTGCTCGGCTAAGGATTAGTCCTATCGCATGGCGCATAGTTTCGCACATGCAGCGGGGCAGATTCCCGATTGAATCCACTCAGCGGACGGATGAACGGCGATCTGCACAAAAAAACACCAAAAACCCCTCCCCAACCGTAGGAGCGAGCTTGTCTCGCGATTTTTTAAAGATCAAAAGATCGCGAGACAAGCTCGCTCCTACGACTAGCCATCAGCTCCCCTCGAAGTTTCATCTCCCGCACAAAGTTTTCACATGACTTTTGTGACAATTGATCACTTTGTGGCTGTTTTATTTTCAGACAGCCCGCACGCGTTGTGCCGGGTCCTACGGCGTCAACCATTCAAGCTGTATTGCGCTGGAGTGTTGTATGGGGTTGTTTAAACGCAGTAATGCATCTGCGAACAGGTTCGATTGGGCTGGTTTAGGCTGGTTGTTTCTATTCTTCTGGTACTTTTCCGGCATCACTCAACTGTTGATACAGCTCACCGGTACTTCGGGCTTTTCAGGCTTTCGCCAGGCATTCGTGATGAGCGCCCTGTGGTTGGCGCCGATGCTGATGTTCCCCGCCCGCACCAGGATCATGGCCGCGGTGATCGGCGTGGTGCTGTGGGCCTGCTCCATGGCCAGCCTTGGCTATTTCTTTATCTATCAGCAAGAGTTCTCGCAAAGCGTCATCTTCATCATGTTCGAGTCGAACACCTCTGAAGCCGGCGAGTACATGACGCAATACTTTGCCTGGTGGATGGTGCTGGCCTTCCTGGCGCATACCGCGTTCGCGGTTTTCCTCTGGACACGCCTGCGCCCGGTGTACCTGCCCCGCGCCCAAGCCTGGGCCGCAGCCCTGGCGATCGTGCTCGCAGTGGTCGGCTACCCGCTGATCAAACAGACCCTTAAACACGACACCTTCGCCTCAGCCCTCGAAAGCTTTGAAAGCCGCGTAGAACCTGCCGTGCCGTGGCAAATGGTGGTCGCCTATCGTCGTTATCTGCAACAACTGGACAGCATGCAAGGCATGCTCGCCAGCGCCAGCAAAATCCCGCCGCTCACCAACCTCACAGACGAAGAAGCAGGCCAACCGACAACCCTGGTACTGGTCATCGGTGAGTCCACCAACCGCCAGCGCATGAGCCTGTACGGTTACCCTCGCGAAACCACGCCCAACCTGGACAAATTGCGCGACCAACTGGCGATCTTTGACAACGTCGTCACGCCGCGTCCTTACACCATCGAAGCCCTGCAACAAGTGCTGACCTTCGCCGACGAAGAAAACCCGGACTTGTACCTCAGCACTCCGTCGCTGGTCAGCGTGATGAAACAAGCGGGTTACAAAACCTTCTGGATCACCAACCAGCAGACCATGACCAAACGCAACACCATGCTCACCACCTTCTCCGAGCAGGCTGACCAACAGGTCTACCTCAATAACAACCGCAACCAGAATGCCCGCCAATATGACGGCGATGTCCTGGAGCCCTTTAACAAGATCCTGGCCGACAGCGCACCGCGCAAACTCATCGTGATTCACTTGCTCGGTACTCACATGAGTTATCAGTACCGCTACCCGCCGACCTTCGACAAATTCACCGACCGTACTGGCGCGCCTGCCGGGTTGAGCGATGACCAGATCCCCACCTACAACAGTTACGACAACGCGGTGCTGTATAACGACTTCGTGGTGTCGAGCCTGATCAAGGACTTCGCAAAAACTGACCCGAACGGCTTTCTGCTGTATTTGTCCGACCACGGTGAAGACGTGTTCGACTCTGTGGGCCACGACACTCTGGGGCGCAACGAGGCCAAGCCAACCGCGCCGATGTACACCATCCCCTTTTTGGCCTGGGCATCGCCCAAATGGCGTGAAGACCACACCTGGGATTTCGCCGGTGATCTGGACCGCCCTTACAGCAGCTCACAGTTCATCCACACCTGGGCAGACCTGGCCGGGTTAAGCGCTAAAGAGCTGGATGACAAGAAGAGCCTGGTCAGCGACGAGTTTGTCGTGCGCCCGCAATTGATAGGCGACCCCTACTCTCGCCCGCAAAAAGCCCTGATTGATTTCAGCCTGATCAAGCCAAAAGCGGCGCAGGTGCAAAGCGCGGTCAATTAATAGAGGCACAACGGGGCGCCCTTGGCGCCCCGTTGTTATTGCATAAGCCCGCTGTTACAGCGGCTTGTTCCAAAACAGCATACGCCCGTGGGCCGGGTCCAGTTGCCCTGCGCTAAACCCGAATTTGCGGTAAGAACCCTGAGCTACAGGGTTGCCTTCCAGCACTTCGAGGGTGATTTTGCAGCAACCGCGTTCCCGCGCAATGGCCTCAACCTTTTCCAGCATTTTTTGGCTCAGACCCAAGCCACGGTAGGTATCGACCACTGACACGTCGTGCACGTTGACCAGCGGCTTCCCCGCGAACGTCGAAAAACCTTCAAAGCAGTTAACCAGCCCGGCGGCCTTGCCATCCACAAATGCCAGCACGCTGAAAGCATGCGCACGCTTGGCCAACTCGCCCGGCAATTGCTCCAGTACCTGGGCTGATAACGCCTCGCCGCCGCCCATAGGATCTTGCGCGTAGTGATTCAAAACGTCTCGCAGGGCTTGAGCGTGAACCGGGTCCGTATAGTTTGCTTGTACGATTACCACTTGCGACATTGCACATCTTCCCCAGGGTCTGATTTTATTTTGATAGCCTGCGACCTTAGCGTGCCAGCAGTGACGCAAACAAGTATTCGTCTCAAGGGCGCTGTGGCGGGTCAATGCTCTGCATCAGCTCAACAATATTTGCGGCCAGCGCGTCGGCATCCTGATAAATGCGGATATGCCGAAACTGCGCGTTATCACGATGGTATTGCGCTGCATCGACAGCCGGGCCACCGACCATTTTCTGGCTGATCAAAAGCAAGTCAAACTCACCAGGTTTGGCGTCGCGCAGTCCTTTTAGCGCATCAACTGCGCGCAAAGGAGCTACTCGGTGGTATCCCGCCAGATTGAGCGCCCTGTCAATTTTTAACGCCTGCTCGGTATCAGAGTCTGCGATCAATATTCGTAAAGACTTATTCGGCATAGTGGTTTAACCGTCGTCACACGTCGTTGCGTTGAATGTTTAAACAAAACAGCCCGTTTCAACGATTAATAGGTGGGGTGTCTTGTTTTTCAAGCCCCGCCTGTCTCCAGATCACTGCGCCCCCCCTGATGCTGCATGTGCTCCTCCAGAGCGCGGGCAAAGCGCTCCATCTCTGCATGCAGCGCATCCACACACGGGAGAATTAACGCCGGATCGGCCAAAGCGCTCGCGGCCTCAAGTTGCTCGCAACAACGCATCAAGCCTTTGGCCTGGACCAGTGCAACAGCTCCTTTGATCTTGTGCGCCAGCGCAGCCAGCCCTTGAAAATCATCGCTGACAAAAAGCTGCATCAACTGCACAAGATCCTCTTCGGTATTGACGGCCATCTCCGTCAGCAACTGATGCACCAACGCGTCATCGCACTGAGCCAATTGTTGGAGGTAGGCCAAGTCAATTTTATCGTGGCCTTCGGCAAGCGGTTCGGCGTAAGACACGTTTGCAGGACCTGGAGTTCCGAAGGCCAGGCACAGACTCAAGTCCTGCAGGCTGATCGGCTTGAACAGACACTGATCCATCCCCGCTTGCCGACAACGTTCAATTTCTTCGGGCTGGGCATTGGCCGTCAGGCCCAAAACAAGGCATGGTTCAAGCGCCCGCCCAGCCTCGTCGCTGCGTATGGCGCGGGCCAAATCGTAGCCATTCATGACCGGCATGTTGCAATCGGTAATGACCACGTCAAACCTGCCCGCGCGCCACGCCACCAGGCCTTGAGCACCGTTCTCGGCATCAATGACACGGTGCCCCAGGTAACTCAATTGTTGAGCCAGCAGCATCCGGTTGGCCGGGTAGTCGTCCACCACCAGAATGCTCATCGAGCCCGGCGAGGCCAGCCCTTCTACCTCGTCATCTGCTTGCCCGGCATCGGGTTCAAGGCGCGGCACATTGAGGCTGATAACAACGTGAGTGCCTTTGCCCAGCTCACTGCTCATCTGAATCGTCCCGCCCATCATTTCGCAAAGCGTGCGGCAAATCACCAGCCCCAGCCCTGAGCCGCTGCGAGCCGATTGATGATTGTTGCTGGCTTGGACAAACGGGCTAAACAGTCGACGTAGATCCTCCTCGCCAATACCTGCTCCGGTGTCATCAACCCGTATACCAATCTCTACCTGCGACCCGTCAGGGTGAGGCTGCACGTTCAACGTCAGACGGACTTCACCCTGCTCGGTAAACTTGATGGCATTGCTCAGTACATTGGAAACAATTTGTTTAAAGCGCATCGGGTCGATCAACACGTCGATGTCTGCAGCCGATGTAGCGGGTTCATACACCAGGCTCAGATGTTTCTGCCGGGCCAAACCATCAAACATACGCACGACCGACATCACCAACGCCTGCACATTGGCGCGTTTGGGGCTCAATGACAGATGCCCGGACTCAATGCGCGCGATGTCCAGAATATCGCCGATCAACTCCAGCAGTTCGCGAGCAGCCCCCGACGCCACCTCAATGGCCAGCCGGTCCATAACGCCCTGATCAGCTTTTTTCATCGCCAACTCAAGCATGCCGATCACTGCATTCATGGGCGTGCGGATTTCATGGCTCATGGTGGCTAAAAACGTGGTTTTGGCGCGGTTCGCCTCATCGGCCTGTTGCTTGGCAGTTTGCACTTGCTCCAGCAATTGCTGGCGCCTGGCGACACTGCGACGCAAATAGGCAATCCAGCCAAACGCGAGCAACAGCAGCACTGCTGCAATGGCAAAGCCCTGGAGAATCGCAGCCCGATTACGCAACCAATAACTTTCGCCCTCCGGCGAGTCATTGCGCCAGCGGTTGGTCAGCACGCTCATGTCTTCAGGAGAAATACTCAGCAACGCCTTGTCCAGAATTCCATGCAACTCAGGAGCATCGAGCGCAGTGGCAAAACCAATCTGTGCAGGCTGAGTACCCACCGTACTGGTGATGTGCAACTGCCCGTTAAAACGCCGTGAAATCATGTAGCGCGCACTAATCAACGCGTTAATGGCGCCATCCGCCTTGCCTGCGACCACCATCGCCATGGCATCGGCAGCGTTGTCTGCCTCCAGCAGTTGGATGCGGGGGTAGTGCCGCAATACAAACTCGCGCAACACATTGCCTCGCACCAGCACCAGGCGCTGGCCCGCCATCTCATCCAGGGTGTCAGGGCTCTCAAGTCGGGTAGAGGTCACCAGCACAAACGGCGTGGTCAGATAAGGCCGGGTAAACAGCAACTGCGCTTCGCGATAGACGCTAGGGGTGAAGGCGCCGATGACATCGGCTTTGCCGCTGCTGACCAGACCGATCAGGTCTTGCACCGAGTCGCCTTTAACCACCTCGAACTCAATACCGGTGCGCGCGCTGATATTAAACAGCACATCGGCGCTGACGCCTTTAAACACACCCTGCTCGTCAATAAACGACAGCGGCAAGTATTGATCATTGATCGCCACCCGCAGGCGCGGATGCGCATCCAGCCAATGCTGTTCGCTGGCGGTCAGGTTCAGCCGCGAATGGCTACTCACTTGCGGCCCCTCCGAACTCCAGCGGCGCAGAATCGTCATCCGCTCACTGGCCGGAATCGCCGCCAGCCCCGCATTGACTATGCGCAGCAACCGGGCGTTATCGCGCGCCAGCGCAAACGCAAAAGGGCTGACATCGATGCGCGAGAAGTCGGCCAATTGCACATTGTTGAGGTAGTTCTTATTGATCAGGTAGTTGGCGCTGATGAAGTCCCCCAGGTAAGCATCAGCCTGACCAAACGCCACAGCGCCAATAGCACTCAGTGTTGAGGGATAAAGCTGCAACTCGGCTTTGGGGTAAAACGCCCGGACTTCTTGTGGAGGCAGATAGTGATCTAGCATGGCCAAGCGCTTGCCTGCCAGATCAGCCGGCATCACCGGTTGGTTAGCGCTGCGCGTTACCAGTGTGGGCGAGTCGTCGGCATAGGCCTGGCTCAGCACCAGTGCGCGGTCTTGCGCTTCAAAGCCGTTGGCGCTGCTCAGCAAGTCCAGCTCGCCGCGCTTGAGCGCGTTTATCGCCAGCGACCTTGAGGCATAGCGTTTAACGTCAACATTAACGTGCAACAACTCGGACAGTAGCTGCATGTAATCGGCCGTCAGCCCTTCAAAGTCCTGATCATTGCCGGTCATGTCAAAGGGCGCGTAATCCGGTGCCGAAATGCCCAGCCGCAAGGTGTCGTGCTGTTTGAGCCATTGCCAGTCGGGCGCCTCAAGCACCACGTTGTAGGCTTCGACATTTGAGCGACCCAACAACTGCAACGATTGCACCGATGGCTGTGCCAGTGCGCAAGGCCAGCCCAGAACCAGCAACACGATTAATAGCCCGTGCTGCACGAAAAGCTTCATTTAAATCAAGCCATTACGTTTGGCAAATTCCGCCAGATAAACAACTGACTTCATGTTTAATTTTTCGATTAAACGCGCCTTATAGGTACTGATGGTCTTGCTACTCAGAGTCATATCCAGTGCAATTTGTTTATTACTTACACCTCTTGCAAGTTGCTGCAAAATAGTTAACTCGCGAGCCGACAAACTTTCAATCAATTCGATATCCGTCAATGTTGCATCACTGTTACGAACCGAACTGATCGCCAGGTTAGGGAAAAACGTATAACCGTCCATGATCGTCCTGACCGCCCGTTGCAACTCGCTGAGTTCCTGGTTTTTCGTCACGAACCCGGCTGCACCGGCTTTCATACAACGCTGCGAATAAAACAGCGCCGCCTGGGAGGTCAGCACCAAAATCCGGCAGGTCAGCCCGGACGCCTTGATCCGGCTGATCACCTCCAAACCGTCCAGACCCGGCATGGTGATGTCCAGGACCACCAGATCGACCGCATGCTGACGCGCCAACTGCACCGTATCGATTCCGTTAGTTGCTTCAGCCACCACGGTGTAACCCTGATTCTCCAAAAGCAGTCGCACAGCGGTGCGAATCAAGGAGTGATCATCGGCAATCAAGACTTTGTACATTTCAACCCCTGCCAAAAACTGCCAATAACAGGACGTGCGCGGCGTAAATCTATTCTTTCGAATAGATAACACCGTAACTTCCTCATGATTAACGTGCTTATGAACACAAGGGAAAGTATAGGATATTTCCTACAAACCTCCCGTGCGTCCTCACCGATACTTGAACGCAACATCGCGATACCCGATTGAAATCAAGCCGCGAATAATCACCATTCGGGTGCAACTTAGGAGAAGGGAAAGTACCACACAAGATGTAGGAAATTTCTTAACAAGATGAGTGACACGCCTGCCATAAAATGCCTCCAAGGGACGTGGGCTGCGATCGTTACATGACCGCAGCCCACGCCTTAAAAGCCCTTATTGCCAGCCAAACTTACGGATGTAAAAGCCCTTGACCGCTTGGGTCAGCGCCATGTACGCCAGCAAAATCACCGGCAGGAAAATGAAGTACAGCGGTGGCAGCGCCTCCAGTTTGAAGTAGCTGGCCAGCGGCCCCATCGGCAGGAAAATACCGATGGCCATGATCACCCCGGTCATCACCATCAACGGTGTCGCTGCACGGCTTTGCAGGAACGGAATTTTCGGTGTGCGGATCATGTGCACAATCAGGGTTTGGGTCAGCAGCCCGACCACGAACCAGCCCGACTGGAACAGAGTTTGATGCTCAGGGGTATTAGCCTTGAACACGTACCACATCAGGGCGAAGGTCAGCACGTCAAACACCGAGCTGATGGGCCCGAAGAACAGCATGAAACGTCCGACATCCGCTGGCTGCCAGCGTTGTGGTTTTTTCAGCATTTCGTCATCGACGTTATCAAATGGAATTGCAATTTGAGACACGTCGTACAGCAGGTTTTGTACCAGCAGGTGCATCGGCAACATAGGCAGGAACGGGATAAACGCACTGGCGATCAACACCGAGAACACGTTACCGAAGTTCGAGCTGGCAGTCATTTTGATGTACTTGAGCATGTTGGCGAAGGTACGACGGCCTTCCAGCACGCCCTCCTCCAGCACCATCAGGCTTTTTTCCAACAGAATGATGTCGGCCGCTTCCTTGGCGATGTCTACCGCGCTGTCCACTGAAATCCCGATGTCAGCAGTGCGCAACGCCGGGGCGTCGTTGATCCCGTCGCCCATAAAGCCCACCACATGGCCGTTAGCCTTGAGCAAACGCACAATGCGTTCCTTGTGGGTGGGCGTCAGTTTGGCGAATACGTTAGTGGTCTCGACCGCGACCGCCAGCTCAGCATCTGTCATGCGCTCAATGTCATTACCCATCAGCAAGCCTTGTTGCTCCAGGCCCACTTCGCGGCAAATCTTGGCCGTCACCAGTTCGTTGTCACCGGTCAGCACTTTGACTGCCACGCCATGCTCGGCCAGCGCTTTGAGCGCAGGCGCGGTGCTTTCCTTGGGCGGGTCCAAGAACGCAACATAGCCGATCAGCGTCAGTTCCTGCTCATCTGCCAGGCTGTAGGTGTCACGGCCCGCAGCCATCGAACGCGCAGCCACCGCGACCACGCGCAAACCTTCCTCGTTAAAGGCCGCCGTTACCTGGCGAATACGCGCCAGCAATTCGTCGCTGAGGGCCTCTTCCAGATCGCCATGGCGTACGGTCTTGCATAACGACAGCACTTCTTCGACCGCGCCTTTACAGATCAACTGGTGCGGCTGATCCTGCTCGGCCACCACCACCGACATGCGGCGGCGGGTGAAGTCGAACGGAATCTCGTCAACCTTGTTGAACGCTGTGCCCACGTTCAATTCGCGGTGCACTTCCACGTGCTCCAGCACCGCCACGTCCAGCAGATTTTTCAGGCCGGTCTGGTAGTAGCTGTTCAGGTAGGCCATTTCCAGCACGTCGTCGGACTCTTCACCCCACACATCCACATGGCGCGCCAGGAAGATCTTGTCCTGGGTCAGGGTCCCGGTTTTATCGGTGCACAGTACGTCCATCGCGCCAAAGTTCTGAATCGCGTCCAAACGTTTGACGATGACTTTTTTGCGTGACAAAAACACTGCGCCCTTGGCCAGGGTCGAGGTCACGATCATTGGCAGCATTTCAGGGGTCAGGCCCACCGCCACCGACAGTGCGAACAGCAAGGCTTCAGTCCAGTCACCTTTGGTAAAACCATTGATGAACAGCACCAGCGGCGCCATCACAAACATAAAGCGGATCAACAACCAGCTGACCTTGTTGACCCCGGTCTGGAACGACGTCGGGCCACGGTCGGTGGCCCCGACACGCTGGGCCAGCGCACCAAAGTAGGTGTTATTGCCAGTGGTCAGGACTACAGCGGTGGCGGCACCGGACACCACGTTGGTGCCCATGAACAGAATATTTTCCAGCTCCAGCGGGTTGATGGTCTGGCTGTCAGAGTGATGCGCAAACTTCTCCACCGGCATCGATTCACCGGTCATGGCCGCTTGGCTGACAAACAAGTCCTTGGCGCTCAAAACCCGGCAATCTGCCGGGATCATGTCCCCAGCCGACAGTACGATCAGGTCGCCCGGGACCAATTGTTTGATCGGCAACTCAATGCGTTGCGCACCCTTGATTTGCTGGGCCGCGCCATAGAATTTGCCAAACATCGGTGACGCTTCTGCACTGAAGTCCCGACGCATGACCGTAGCGGTGTTGCTCACCATCGCCTTGAGAGCATCGGCTGCTTTGTTCGAACGGGCTTCTTGCCAAAAACGCAGCAGGGTCGACAGCACCACCATGGTGCTGATCACCACTGCCGCCTGGATGTCATCGGTGGCCAGCGAGACCGCCGCGAGCAAGGTCAACAGCAAGTTGAACGGGTTTTTGTAGCAGTGCCACAAGTGCACCCAGTGGCTGAGGGGCTGCTCGTGTTCAATTTCGTTGAGGCCGTGGCGGTCACGCAGTGTCTGCGCTTCGGCTTCACTCAGGCCGTCGGTATGGGTGCCGAGCTTGTCGATCAACGCCGCGCTTTCGGTGTTGGCCGAAGCCACCAGGGTTTGCGCCAGGGTAGGCGGCACTTCACGGCTGACCGTGGTGTTGGTCAGGCTGTCGAGCAAGGCCAGACGACGAAAGTGCCGTCCAATGTGGCGAGTGCGTAGAAAGCCTGCGAAGAATTCTTTCAGGGTGTGTTTCATGGTGCTACTCCTGCGCTGCCTGCGTAGTCACCCTGTTCAGCGTGATTACCCAGGCCGCCTTAAACTCGAACCGTCATTCATTTTTTAGTCTCGGTCAGCGGGCCTGATGCCCGCCGTCAATTACTGGCGTACACACAACCTGGTAAGGCTGGGCGGTGCTGGCGACGGCGAATGGGCGTAAAAAAGTGCTTCATGGTGCTTCCCCTAACGGTCAACGCAGCCTTGAAGGAGGCACAGCCGAACGTGCGCCCCGTGCCTGAGGCACGCGCGAACGTCGTGTTGCACTACGCAACACGTTTCAGTGTCTAGAGGAGGGCTTCGGGTTCGGGGTCTTAACCCTGTTCAGGATGCCGCTGCTCGCTGGTCAGCAAGCAACGACAGGGGAAACTGCGCGTTAGCTTGCCGAGAATACGCCGGTCTTCATAACCGGCCGACTACTGTCACTCGAACTGTTACCCACTTAGGATCTGCGCTCTTGATGAAAACGTCGGCAGCTTACTCCCGGCATTTAGGAGAGTAAACCGTAGGAAAGCTTCCGTTTTATGAATCAGATTTATCTTCAGGAAGGGTTCAGTTTGCGCGTACCTACATCTCTGCGTAGCAGTTGACGAGCCCTGCGAGGCTACGTCCGATTGCGCAGCGATCGCACATCCTGAAGCCCATGTCTTTACTGAAAGACCGCGCGTACCTGATTTACGACTGCTACGCAGCCGGACGTAGCCTCGCGCTGCTCGTCAACTGCTAAAACAGGCAGTTATATCGCCGCCGCCAACACCCGCTCATCCGTCAGGCTGCCCTGTTTGTGATGTTGGTCATGGGCGTACAACGATGCACAAATTTCTTGCGCGCGAATCGGCAATACCGACAACAGAGTGTCACTCAAACCATGGCTGGCCTGACAAAAACCCTGCATGTAGATCCCGGCCTTGCAGCGCTTGTCCGTAACGATCCGGTAGTCGCGATCCACCTCAAAATCACCCAGGTATTGCGCCAGCGGCGCCAATAAATGACGGTGCATTTGCCGCTCATAGCCGGTGGCCAGAATCACTGCATCATAGTGCTGCTCGCTGACGTCACCGCTGGCGCTGTTGCGCAGAACCAACTTGACGCCCTGCTCGTCTGAGGTTGCACTTTCAATGCTGGTCAGGCTGCGGAACACATGGCGGGCAATACCGGACACTTTCTGACGATAAAAAATGCCGTAGATGCGCTCGATCAAGTCGATGTCCACCACCGAATAGTTGGTGCTCTGATATTCAGTGATCAACCGCTCGCGCTCGGCAGTGCCCTGCTGGTACACCAGATCGGTGAACTCCGGCGAAAACACTTCGTTGACGAACGGGCTGTCGTCCGCCGGTTTCAACGCCGAACCGCGTAACACCCAATCCACCTGCGCCGACGGGTAGCTGTCGTTCAGGTCGATAAACGCTTCGGCAGCACTCTGCCCGCCCCCAATGATTGCAATGCGCATCGGCTGGCCATTAACGCAGGGCTGGCGGCTCATGCGCTCAAGGTACTGCGAGTGATGAAACACCCGCGCATCGTCTTTCAACGCCTTGAAGGCGGCCGGAATGCGCGGCGTGCCCCCGGCGCTGACAACCACTGAACGCGTCGTGCGCACATGGTGCTGGCCCTGGCTATCGCGGGAGATGACCCGCAGCGCTTCAACCTGCTGCTGGTGCAGCACCGGCTCGATGGCCAGCACTTCTTCGCCATACCGGCTCTGCGCTTCAAAGTGTGAAGCCACCCAACGCAAGTAGTCGTTGAACTCCATCCGGCAAGGATAGAAGGTCCCAAGGTTGATGAAATCAACCAGACGATCGTGGGCTTTAAGGTAATTGACGAACGAATAAGGGCTGGTGGGATTGCGCAGCGTCACCAGATCCTTGAGGAAGGAAATCTGCAACTCACTCTGGGTCACCAACGTATTGCCGTGCCAGCGGTAGTCCGCCTGCTTGTCTAAAAACAGCACATCCAAGGGACCGTGCACCTGCCCGCTCTCTTCCAGGGCGATGGCCAGGGCCAGATTGGAAGGCCCGAAACCGATGCCGATCAGATCATGAACGACGGCCGAAGCGATTGCCTGTGTCATTTCCAGTGTCCTCTGGATTGCCCCTCAACAGAGGGATTAAAAAACCCGTAACCCGACTGTTCTGTTGCAGATCAGCAGGGCGTCTGTTGAGTAGGGACGAGGACACGGAAAAAAAATTTAAGGCGTGTCCCACTGCCGAATTCGAATCCGGCAATGCTTCATGGCATTTACGATGTGCTTCTCGACCACGCTGCGCGACACGCCCAGGCGCTCGGCAATTTCAACGTGAGACAAGCCTTCCAGCTTGCGTAGCAAAAAGCTCTCACGGCACGCCGCCGGCAATTCCGAGAGCGCCTGCTGGATCTGTTGCAGGCGCTGATTCTGGTCCATCAGCAGCTGTGGCGACGGGCTGAAAAAACGCTCTTCGCTGTCCAGCACCTCCAGCGGTTCAGACTGGCGCAAGGCGCTGCGGCGGTGACCGTCGATCACCAGATTGAGCGCGGTGCGATACAAAAACGCCCGTGGCTGTTCAATCGGCTCATCGCTGGTGCGCTCCAGCACCCGTACATAAGCGTCATGCACCACATCTTCTGCCGCTTGAGCATTGCCCAATCTGGCACTCAAAAAGCTCACCAGTTCGCGATAGTAGTTTTCCAACAGGACTCCCGGCCGCAGCAGCGCGGCAACATTCCATGAGCGCAGAAACAGACCGAATGAGTTAGCGGCATGATGATGGCACTTTTGCTGGCGTAATTTATAGTAATTCTCATATAGATTTAAAGCTTGTTGCAAAAACAGCCGAGAAATATTTAGTCGCAAACAGATCATTAAACGCCTAAATATCTAACTAAATCCTTCGTTTACTCAACAGCTCCCCGTGTTTGTCGATTGCTCGACAGCGATTGCCCCGGGCTTTTTGTGCCAGTGCAACGAAGACGGGCCGATCCCCATTGGCCGGAACCCTGAATGAAACGCCCTCGACAGACCCGCCGTGCGCTCTTTGTTGCCCTGTTTTTACTGATGGTTGCCGCGTTGGCGGCATGGCCCTTCCTGACCACTGGCCGCGACGCTTATGACACCGTGCCCATCACCCGCGGTGACATTGAAAGCAGCGTAACGGCACTTGGCACGCTGCAGCCACGGCAATATGTGGACGTGGGCGCGCAGGCTTCCGGGCAGATCAAGACGATTCACGTTGAGGTGGGTGACGAAGTCAAAGAAGGCCAATTGCTGGTCGAAATTGACCCGTCCACACAAAAAGCCAAGCTCGACGCCAGCCGCTATGCCGTTGAAAACCTCACGGCCCAGCTCCAGGAACAGCGCGCCTTGCACGACCTGGCCAAACAGAAATATCAGCGCCAGCAAAACCTCGCCAAAGGCGGCGCCACCCGCGAAGAAGACATTCAGTCAGCACTGGCCGAGGTGCGAACCACCCAGGCCCGAATTGATATGTTCCAGGCGCAAATCCGCCAGGCCCAGGCCAGCTTGCGCAGCGATGAAGCCGAGCTGGGTTACACGCGTATCTACGCGCCTATGGCGGGGACCGTGGTCGCCCTTGATGCGCGCGAAGGCCAGACCCTCAATGCACAACAGCAAACCCCGTTGATTCTGCGCATCGCCAAACTTTCGCCAATGACCGTCTGGGCCGAAGTCTCCGAGGCCGATATCGGCCACGTCAAAGCGGGCATGCAGGCTTACTTCACCACCTTGAGTGGTGGCAATCGGCGCTGGAACAGCACCGTGCGACAGATTCTGCCGGTCCCGCCCAAACCGCTGAATGAAGCCAGCCAGGGCGGTGGCAGCCCGGCCAGCTCGGGCAAAAGCGGCAGTGCGCGGGTGGTGCTGTACACCGTGCTGCTGGATGTCGACAACAGCGACCAGGCGTTGATGGCAGAAATGACCACCCAAGTGTTCTTCGTTGCCGATCAAGCTAAAGACGTGTTGCTGGCGCCGATTGTCGCGCTGCAAGGCAGCACCGAAGGCAATCGACAAAGCGCAAACGTGGTGACTAAAAACGGCAAGATCGAACACCGCGACATTCGTACCGGCATCAGTGACCGCCTGCGCGTGCAAGTGCTCGAAGGGTTAAACGAGGGTGATCATTTGCTGATCGGCCCGGCCACCGGCAACGGAGGCTAAATGCGTACTCCCCTGATCGAGCTGCAAGATATCCGCAAGGTCTACGGCGGTATCGACACACCTGAAGTTCACGTGCTCAAAGGCGTCAGCCTGTCGATCCACGCCGGTGAATTCGTCGCCATTGTCGGCGCGTCGGGCTCGGGCAAATCCACCTTGATGAACATCCTTGGCTGCCTCGACCGCCCCACCTCTGGGCGCTACCTGTTTGCCGGCGAAGACGTTGCCCACCTCGCCAGCGATGAACTCGCCTGGCTGCGCCGCGAGGCGTTCGGCTTTGTCTTTCAGGGCTACCATTTGATCCCCTCGGCCTCGGCTCAGGAAAACGTCGAAATGCCCGCCATTTACGCCGGTACACCAGCGGCCGAGCGGCATGCCCGCGCCGCCGCCCTGCTCGACCGGCTGGGCCTTGGCACACGCACCGGCAACCGCCCCCATCAGTTGTCGGGCGGTCAGCAACAACGCGTATCGATTGCCCGCGCGCTGATGAACGGCGGGCACATTATTCTGGCCGACGAACCCACCGGCGCGCTGGACAGCCATAGCGGCGCAGAAGTCATGGCGCTGCTCGATGAGCTGGCCGGCCAAGGCCATGTGGTGATCCTGATCACCCACGACCGCGAAGTCGCGGCGCGGGCCAATCGGATCATTGAGGTGCGCGACGGCGAAATCATCAGCGACTGTGCCAATGGTGCTGCAGCGCCGACCCGCGAAAACCCCAAGGCACTGCAAGCGGTTGACCTGCGCCAGCGCCTGAATGAAGGCAGCGAAGCCCGCGGCGCCTGGAAAGGCGAACTGGTCGACGCCCTGCACGCGGCCTGGCGAGTGATGTGGATCAACCGCTTTCGCACCGCCCTGACCTTGCTCGGCATCGTCATCGGCGTGGCATCGGTGGTGGTGATGCTGGCTGTCGGCGAAGGCAGCAAACGCCAGGTCATGGCCGAAATGGGTGCGTTTGGCTCCAACATCATCTACCTCAGCGGCATGTCACCCCGCCCCCGGGCGCCGCTGGGGATTGTCACGCTCAATGACGTGGCCGCGCTGTCGACCTTGCCTCAAGTAAAGATGATCATGCCCATCAACGGCGCCGAGATCGGCGTGCGCTATGGCAACGTCGACCACACGATGTACACCGGCGGCAACGGCATCGATTTCCCGGCCATTTTCAACTGGCCGGTGGTGCAAGGCAGCTTCTTCAGCCAGGCCGATGAAGACGCCGCAGCCGCCGTGGCGGTGATCGGTAAAAAGGTCCGCGACAAAGTCCTCAAGGACGTGCCCAACCCCATCGGGCAATACATCCTGCTGGAGAACGTACCGTTTCGCGTGGTCGGAATCCTCGCTGAAAAAGGCGCCAGCTCAGCGGATTCAGACAGTGACTCACGCATCGTGGTGCCCTACTCCGCCGCCAGCGTGCGTTTGTTCGGCACGCACAACCCGGAATACGTGGTGATTGCCGCCGCCGATGCGAGCAAGGTCAAACAGACCGAAAAATCCATCGAGCAATTGATGCTCAAACTCCACCACGGTAAACGCGATTTCGAGATTACCAACAACGCCGCGATGATCCAGGCCGAAGCCAAAACCCGCAACACGCTGTCGTTGATGCTCGGCTCAATTGCCGCCATTTCGCTGTTGGTCGGCGGCATCGGGGTGATGAACATCATGCTGATGACCGTGCGTGAGCGCACCCGCGAGATTGGTATTCGCATGGCCACCGGCGCCCGCCAGCGTGACATTCTGCGCCAGTTCCTGACCGAAGCCCTGATGCTGTCGGTGGTCGGCGGTCTGGCAGGCATCACCCTGGCCTTTATCATCGGCGGGGTGTTGCTGCTGTGCGATGTGGCCGTGGCGTTCTCAATGGTTGCAGTCTTCGGCGCGTTTGCCTGTGCGCTGGTGACCGGCGTTATTTTCGGTTTTATGCCCGCCCGCAAAGCTGCCCGGCTTGACCCGGTCACAGCCCTTACCAGTGAATGATCGATTGATGAAGCCGTCTTTGAGTCTGTTGACCACGTGCCTGTTGCTGGGCGCGTGCAGCCAAACCCCGCCGCGCGACGCGCACCCGGTGCAACCGCCCCCGGCCTGGCAATCGCCCCACACGCAGGCCAGCCAACTGAGCAGCCAGCAATGGTGGAGTCATTTTCGTAGTCCGGCCCTGGACCGTCTGATCGCTCAAGCACGAGTTGGCAGTTACGACCTGGCTGCAGCCATTGCCCGCGTCCAGCAAGCCCGCGCCACAGCCGTTATTGCTGGCGCCCCGCTGTTGCCCGAAGTGAAGTTCGCCAGCAGCGCCAACCGTGAAAAACTGCTGCGCGGCAAGGGTTACAGCCAATTGGACGCCACCGACAACAACAAGGCAGTGGACTACTTTGACGCCAACCTGACAGCCAGCTACGAAGTGGACTTTTGGGGCGGCAAAGCCGCGGCCCGTGACAGCGCCTTGCACACGCTCAATGCCAGCGAGTTTGACCAGGCCACCGTCGAGCTGACCTTGCTCAGCGGCGTCGCCAGCAGCTACGTGCAAACCCTGGCCTATGACGAGCAACTGCGCATTGCGCGGCTCAACCTGACCAACGCCCAAAGCGTCTTGCACGTGGTCCAGACCCGCTATGACGCAGGCTCTGCCACGGCCCTTGAGCTGGCTCAGCAAAAAAGCCTGGTGGCTGCTCAACAACGGCAATTGCCACTGATGGCGCAACTGGCCCAGGAAGCCCGTATTACCCTCGCGGTCTTGTTGGGCGAACCCGTGCAACGCCTCACCTTGGGCGACACGGCATTTGCCCAATTGCAGTGGCCAGACATCGGCAGCGGGCTGCCCAGCGCACTGCTGAGCCGACGCCCCGACATTGCCAGCGCCGAGGCCAAACTGGCAGCGGCCTCGGCCGATATCACCGTAGCGCGTGCGGCCATGCTGCCCAGCCTGACCTTGAGCGCGACATTGGGCTCAGGCGCGGACCGCTTTGGCGACATGTTGCGCAGCCCTTTCTACAACCTGACGGCCGGGTTGGCCGCACCGATCTTCAACAACGGCCGACTCAGCGCAGAACGCGACAAAACTGTGGCGCGTCAGCAGGAGCTGCTGCAAACCTATCGCGGGAGCATCATCAGCGCCTTTGCCGACGTTGAAAAAGCCCTCAACAGCGCCAGCGGCCTGGACCAGCAACGGCAATGGCAAGACGAAGAACTGCAACAGGCGCAACAGGCCTTCGACATTGCCCAAAGCCGCTACAAAGCTGGCGCCGAAGTCATGCTGACTGTACTGGAAACCCAACGCACGCTGTACCAGGCACAAGACCAGCACGTGCAACTGCGCATGGCCCGCTTGCAAGCCAGCATCGCGTTATACAAAGCGTTGGGCGGGGGCTGGCAGGTGCAATAACAACCAAAAGATCGCGGTGTAGGAGCGAGCTTGCCTCGCGATCTTTTGATCTTCCCTGGGAGCTCACACGGGCTTAACCACCAAATGCCGCGCATACCACGGCCGACGCGGTACCCGGCGCAGCAAGTCGCCAATTTTCTTGTCATCGCCAAAGGTAATGCGCAGCGCGAGCTTCATGGTTTCCGGGTCCATCTCGACGCTTTTGCCCACACTTAACCCCGGTGTGGTGCTGCAACCGTGGGTGTCCGGGCCTAACCACGGGTCATCGATTTCAACCCAGCGCCCCGGCGCAAACCACGGCACACTGTTGACCTCCAGGCGCGTCAACTCGCCGGGATGAAAACGTTCGTGGGCACGAAACCAGTCCTCCAGACGATCATCGATCCAGCCATGAAACCGCCAAAACACCGGGTTGATGTGAGACGAAAACGGGTCCCCCAGAAAATCGTTTTCCGCCACGTACCAACGCGCCGCGAAGTCTGCCGGATCCCGCGCCAAGGGTACTGGCGCGCCGTTGGATGGGTCACGTGGCACCGACGCCCAGCGCATGTGCAACCAGTCATGCAGGCCCAGCTCTACCTCAGAGCCGAATTGACCCAAGGTCAGCGTCGACAGATAGCGCGGGTCCCGATAGCGTGACTCCCAGACTTCGAAGTTGCTGTGATACGTCTCGGCCTGTTTGATGTCACTCAGCCATTGGGTGTAGGTGTCATCGCCCTCTGCCAGCCAGGTCGGCGGCAAGGCGCTGCCATCATGGTTGTCGAAATAACGGGCAAACCCGGCACGGTCGCGTTCAAGCTCGGGCTGCGGCATCGGGAACGAAGGCCACGACGGCAAGTCCTGCATTGAGCGTGCAGCCCTCAGCATGTGCCGATGCATGAAAAAAAAGTCGACGCCCGACCCGTTACGGTCTTTGCGCGGGCCGCGCGCATCGCGCTCCTTGTCACGCTGACCGGGCTGCCAGCCAATACCGCGCAGTGCATTGCGCTTGTCCTCGGACAGCTCATGCCAAGTGTCACGCGAGGCATGCCACAGCTGGTGGAACAAACGATGCTCAGGCGACACCAGCCACTGCAACAATGTGGGGTTGAGCGGGATGCGTTGGCGGGCCTCAGGGAAGGTGCGCTTGAGCGCAACAAAACGGTTGTCTTGCTCGGGCAACGCCAGCGCTCGGTCCAGACGCTGCACGCGGCCACTCAAGGTGCCACTGCCAGCGTTACCGAACATGCCCCAGACCTCATCAAGACTGAAACTGAACTCGTAATCTGGCTGACCGTTGGCGGCGTCGCTGCGGGTCAGGCGCCAGTACATGTGCTTGGGGTCCGGCTCAACCAGGTCAGCCAAAATGCGATAGCGCGGCGTTTGCTCGCTGTGCAGCACCTGTGCCGTGTCCAGATAACCGCGCACCCCACGCCCACGCGGCGCAATATCCAGCCACACTTCAAGGTCATCCGCAGGCAAACCGTCCAGCCCGGCATCACGGCCAGTGAAACGGATCGTCCACAGTCCACGCAATTGATCGGCGATCTGCTGGCCCGCCGTGTCCGCCAAATCGACAGTTGCTTCACCGGGCGTAATCGGCTCATCGACCCGGGTCAGCTCGCGATGCCCAAAATACACCGCAGGCGCTGCTGCGCCGGTGATCGCCAAGCCGGCGATAAACCATCGTCGAGAAATCGTCATTGCACTACCTGTCCAAGCCTGAATGCAGGCGTTATCCAAGCTAGAACGTTTGCTCAACGATGAAATTTAACCCGCACGGGGATCATTCATTCATGCCTTGCGGTCAAGATTGCTTTGCGTGGGCTATGGTTTTTCCCACCGTTCAAGCCGTAGATACTCACCCCATTCTTACGACCACCCAGGAGTTATCCATGACAGTCCCAGCATTCGGCCTCGGCACCTTCCGCCTCAAAGGCCAAGTGGTTATTGATTCGGTTACCAACGCCCTTGAACTGGGCTACCGGGCAATCGACACGGCGCAAATTTATGAGAACGAAGCCGACGTCGGCCAGGCCATTGCCAACAGCGGCGTTGCGCGTGACGAGCTGTATATCACCAGCAAAATCTGGGTCAGCAACTTCGCTAAAGACAAGCTGATTCCAAGCCTCGAAGAGAGCCTGAAAAAACTGCGCACCGACCACCTGGACCTGACCCTGATTCACTGGCCTTCACCCAAACATGAAGTGCCGGTCGCAGAATTTATGGGGGCACTGCTAGAGGCCAAGAAGCAAGGCCTGACCAAGGCCATTGGCGTGTCCAACTTCACCATCGCGCTGATGAAAGAAGCGATTGCCGCGGTGGGTGCCGAAAACATCGCCACCAATCAGATCGAACTGCATCCGTACTTGCAGAACCGCAAAGTGGTGGAGTTCGCACAAAGCCACGGGATCCATATCACCTCATACATGACCCTGGCCTACGGCGAAGTGCTGAAAGATCCGGTGATTGTCAAAATTGCCACACGCCACAACGCCACCCCGGCACAAGTGACCCTGGCGTGGGCGATGCAACTGGGTTATTCGGTAATCCCGTCGTCAACCAAGCGCGCCAACCTTGAGAGCAACCTCAAGGCACAATCGGTCAAGCTGACCGCAGAAGACATGGCGCAGATTGCCCAGCTGGATCGCGGGCATCGCCTGACCAACCCGCAAAGCGTTGCGCCTGAGTGGGACTAAACGCTAAACACCTGTAGCCGCTGCCGCAGGCTGCGGCTACAGGGTCAATGCACACCAAAGCGCTGCAATTGCATTTCTTGCAAGCGGCTCAAGGTCCGGCGGAAAGCGAACTCCAGGTAGCCCTGGGTATACAACTGGTCCATCGGCACTTGCGCCTCAATACACAGCGGTACTTTGCGGTCGTAGCATTCGTCGACCAGCGCAATAAATCGCCGCACGCTGTCGTCATAGATCGACAACTGCGGCAGATCGCGATCCCCCGCCTCGACCTTCACCGGTCCATCTTCCGTACCACGGGCGATCTTGCCTTCGCGTTGCTCGGCACTCAGGCAAGGCACGTCGCTGAGCAAAATCACCGTGTATTGATCACAGATCTGCATAAATTCCGTGGCCGCCAACGGCTGCTCGCACAACTCATGAAAGCTGCACCACAACACTCCAGCACCAGCCCGCACAACGTTCACTGAGCGATGGCCTACAGCAATCGGAGCATCCGAAGTTTCCTGCCCTTTTGTCAGTTCCGTGAACACCTGCCCGATCACACTCGACTGATCCGCTGCTTTCACCCAATAACGTTGTTGCGCAATGCCGGGGTGCAGACGATGGTCTTCAGCGCCGTCCACCGAGACGACGTCCATGTGCTTGAGAATGGCGGTGATCGCGGGGGCAAAACGCTCTTTATTGTGGCCGTGGCTGTACAACTGTTCTGGCGGCAAGTTCGAGGTGCACACCAGCACCACACCCTCGTCGAACATGACTTGAAACAGCCGCCCAAGAATGATCGCGTCACCAATATCATTGACGAACAACTCGTCAAAACACAGCACTTTCAGTTCCTTGCCCAAGTCCTTGGCGATGATCTTGAGCGGGTCGGCGACGCCGGTCAGCTGAAACAGCCGTTGATGCACCCATTGCATAAAGTGATGGAAATGCTGACGCCGCGCCGGGACGCGCAAGCTTTGGTAAAACTGATCCATCAGCCAGGTTTTACCTCGTCCGACCGGCCCCCACAGGTACACGCCTCTGACCGAACGAGCCCCTGAGTGCAAAGCCTCGTGACAGCGCTGCAACACCTGCACCGCTTGCCATTGCGCAGGATCCTGGACAAAACCTTGCTGTTCAACGGCCCGTTGCCAGGCACTGAGGGGGGACTCGACATTCATTGTTGGGTTTGGCTCCTGAATCAGACGCGGCAGTATGCCAGCGGTTTTTGTCCGACAGGCACTTAAACGATTAATTGCTGAACCAACCCTGCGTAGGAGCGAGCTTGCCTCGCGATCTTTTAATCGTTGAAAAGATCGCGAGGCAAGCT